>JBBSII010000496.1:0-3955 GCA_038232175.1 Thermomicrobiales bacterium | reverse complement strand
CATGTACTGCTGGAATTTCTCCAACCCCTGCAGCTCGTTGGCCAGCGCGGAGATGAGGTCGTAGTCGTGGTCGGAGACGGGATAGATGCCCTGGCCCTCGAATTGTTGATTCTGCATCCCCTGCCCCGGTGTGCCGCTGCTACTCGAACCTTGCTGCTGCATTAAAGCATGCCCCTTTCGTGTGAAGATGTGGTCCCTGAAGTGACGATCGTGCAGCCTATCCGCATGATCGGGTGACCCATGAGAGAAAACCGCAAAAGCCGTGCCGCCACGTCTCGATCAGCCGTTTTCTTTCGGTATTGCCGACGAACCGCCGCCTTTCGGCGTGGATGTGCGGGTGGCGGACTCGCCCTCGCTGGGGTTGTAGAACTTCTCCGGGTTCGGATCCGCCTCCGTGCCGGGCGTGTCGCTCGTCCCTTCGCCGTATCCGAGCGGGGCGGCGGGGGAGGCTTTCGCCTCGGCGGCGGGTTCGCCAATCGGCGCGCTATCCGCCGGGCGGTCGCCACCGCGCGTGGTTGGGCCGGGTACGTCGCCGCGTTGATGTTGCATCGGGTTTGTTCCTCCTCGCATAATTGGTCGCACACAGGGAAGGCCAGCAACAACGGTGCCACGGGCGCACCGCACTCTCGGTTCTCGGTCCTTGGTCCTTGGTCCGTGCCGGTTGCCGCGCTCTAAAAGTGGATGGATAATCCGTGCGACCCCGCGCGCTCCCGTTGATGCTGCCCGAACAGAAGGTGATGCCATGACCGCTCCCAACACGTCGCCGCTCGTCTCCATCGGAACCTACACGGAAGCCGCCCAGAACGGGAAGGCGGAGGGCATCTATCGCTGTCGGATGGATCCCGCGTCCGGCGCGCTGACGCGGGAGCAGACAGTTCCCGGCGTCGCGAACCCATCATTCCTCGCCTTCGACCCGCAGCGGCGCACCCTGTTCGCCGCCCTCGAAACCGGGACGCACGACGGCACGCCGGGCGGCGGGGTCAGCGCCTTCGCCGTCGAACCGGGTACGGGCGCGCTGATCTTCCTCAACGCGCAGCCGACGCACGGCACGTTCCCCTGCCATCTCGTCGTCGATCCGAGCGGGAAGTATGTCCTGTCCGCGAACTACGGCAGCGGGAATGTGTCGGTGCACCCCATCGAGCCGGACGGGCGGTTGGGCGCCGCGACCGATGTCGTGCAGAACGTCGGCTCGGGGCCGAACGCCGCGCGTCAGGAGCACGCGCACGCCCACATGGTCACGTTCGATCCCGCCGGGAAGTTCCTCCTCGTCGTTGACCTCGGCATCGACAAAATCCTCGTCTTCACGCTGGATACCGCGACGGGCAAGATGGTCCCGCACGACATCGGCGCGCCAAACGGGGGGGCGATGCAGGCGCACGCGCAAGCCGAACCGGGGGCGGGGCCGCGCCATCTCGCCTTCCACCCCAACGGTCGCTTTGTCTACGTCGTCAACGAACTCAACTCCACGATGACCGCGCTCGCGTACGACGCGGCGGGCGGCAAATTCCAGACGCTCCAGAGCCTCTCGACACTCCCCGCCGACTTCACCGGCGCGAACTCCTGCGCGGAGATCGCCGTCCACCCCTCCGGGCGGTTCGTTTACGGCTCGAACCGGGGACACGACACGGTCGCGATCTTCGCCATCGACCCAACGACCGGGGAACTGCGCGCGGTCGGGCACGAACCGACGGGTGGGAAGAACCCGCGCAGCTTCGCCATCGACCCGACGGGCGCTTTCCTCCTGGCGGCGAATCAGGGGACCGACACAGTCGTCACCTTCCGCATCGACCCCGACACCGGCACACTGGCGCCGACGGGCGGCATCGCGCGGATTCCGACGCCGGTCTGCGTGCTGTTCGGGTAGGAAAATCCTCACCCCCACTGCCCAGAGGGCACCCGCTCTCCATCGCCAACGAATTTCTTCTGTTCTCCAACCATATGGCGATGGAGAGGGGGAGACGACGAAATGGGTCAGCCAACGATGAGTGTGCGTGGGGCCTTGCTGAGGATTTCGGGGCCGTTTTTGGTGACAAGGACGCATTCCTCGACGCGCACGCCGCCCCACGCGGGGTCGTAGTACCCCGGCTCGGCGGTGGAGAGCATCCCCGGTGCGAGGACGACATTGTCCTCCTGCGGCGTGACCCAAGGCCACTCGTGGATGGAGAGGCCGACGCCGTGGCCGAGGACGTGCTCCGCCTCCATGCCCCGCGCGCGGATCGCGTCGATCGCCGCATTCGCCGCGTCGCACGCGACGATTCCCGGTTTCAGCAGCGCGATGCCGGTCTCCATGCCCGCGATGATCGTCGCGTGTGCCCGTTGGAGGCGGTCGTCCGCGTGGCCGAGGGCGACGGTGCGCGTCAGGTCCGCGCAGTAACCATCCACCCGCGCGCCGATGTCGATGATGATGGGTTCGCCGGGTCGGAGGGGGGTGTCGTCCGGCATGTGGTGGGGGATGGCGGCGTTGCGCCCCACCGCGACGATGGTTGGGAAGGCGTTGCCCTCCGCACCGTGCTCGCGGAAGTAGCGGTCGATCACCCACGCGATTGCGCGCTCCGTCGCGCCCGGTCGCATCTCCGCCACCGCAGCGGCGAACGCGGCGTCCGTGATAGCGACGGCGCGGCGGATGGCGGCGATCTCTGTGCCATCCTTGACCATCCGCACCCACTCCGCCAGCCCCCAGATCGCGTCCAGCGCCACGCCGGGGAGCGCCGAGGCCAATTCTTCGTGCCGGTGCCACGCGAGGTGCGGCTCGAAGCCGAGGGTCGCGATGCCGAGGGCGCGGATGCGCGCCGCCGCCGCGTCCACGATGCCGTCACCGAGCGGCGCGGGCACGACCTGAATCGTCGCGTCCCCCACGTCCGCCTCCGCTTCCCCCGCGCTCGTGGAGGAGCAGAAGAGCGTCGCGTCCCCGTCTGCCGTGACAAGCGCCCAGCCCGCCGACTCGTCCACCGCGTCGTCCTCCTCGCGGAAGCCGGTGAGGTAGCGCCGGTTGTGGGCGTGGGAGACGAGCAGCGCGTCGATCTCCTGCTCGCGGATCATCGTGGCGAGTCGCTGGAGGCGGTGCGCGGTGTGGGTAGCGGCCATTTTTCCTCACCCCCGCCCCCCTCCCTCGGAGAGAAGGGGAGCGATACGGAATGTGTTACTTCGGTTTGAGCGTCGCGGATTGGAACTGAACGCCGAGGGCGCGTGGGTCATAGATCGGTGCGTTCGGCGGGGCGTAATCCTGCGGCGACCAGATGTTGCACGTCGTCAGGTCCTTACTCGCCGGGTTGATGCAACTGGTGATCCGCAGCAGGGCGGTGCCGTCGGCGGAGACGGGCAGGGCGTTCGGCGGGATCGCGACCGTATACTCCGCGAACTCCCGCGTCAGGTCGAAGTTCGCGATCACTGGGCCGGACTCGTTCGGGCCGGGGTCGAGCGCGATCCATGCGTGCGCGGGGCCGCCGAGCGCGGCGGGCCGCTTCCCGCCCGCGAGGCGCAACGTCACCGTGCCGCCACTCTGGGCCAGCGACGCCGTCCACGGGACGCGCAGCAGGGCGGTGGGGCCAGTCCAGCGGTAGAGCGTCGGGTCGCCTTGATCGTGCTCGACGCCGTAGAAACCCGCGACGTTGTACTGCTCGTCCGCCTGCCCCGCCGTGATCGTCAGCGGCGGCGCGCCGAGGGGCGGGTCGGACCCGGCGGGCTGGAAGCGGTAGACGGTGTACCGCAGGTCGTTCCGCTGCGGGTTGTGCGGCTTTTGGAGTTGGAGCGATTCGAAGTCGTTGAGCGTCACCGTGAACGCGGGGCCGAACCGCTGCTCCGGCGTGAGCCGCGCGTGCGGGAGGAAGAGTTTGCCGCCGTCGTTGCCCATCAGGACGTAGACCGGGCGGGTCGCGCTCTCGCGGGTCAGCCACGCCTCCAGCAGGTCGCCTTTCGGGTTGTTCGTGCTGATGACGAATGACGTGCGCCCGTAGAT
>JBBSII010000495.1:0-3960 GCA_038232175.1 Thermomicrobiales bacterium | reverse complement strand
TCGTCTCTTTTGGTGCGGCGCTCGCCTTCGGCATTGCCCGCTCCTCGGCGGTGGCGCGCTGCCGATCCTGCGTGCGCCGCATGTCGGAGTAGTTGCCAAGGTATGGCTGCACGCGCGCCGGGTCGTCGCCCTCGCCTTCCTCCACCATCCAGACCTGCGTCGCGAGGGCATCGACGAACGCGCGATCGTGCGAGACGAAGAGGACGGTGCCGTTGTACTCGTCGAGCACATCCTCCAACGCCTCGCGCGCGATGATGTCGAGGTGGTTCGTCGGCTCGTCCAGGATGAGGAAGTTCGCGCTCTGCAACGTTAGAACGGCGAGCGCGAGCCGCGACCGCTCCCCACCGGAAAGCACGCTGACCTGCTTGAAGACATCGTCCTCCTCGAACAGGAAACGACCGAGGAAGGTGCGCGCAGCCTCCTCCGTCATTGGGCGGGCGGCGAGGACAGTCGCGAGCACCGTCATCTCCGTGTCGAGCCGCTCGTGCGACTGCGCGTAGTACCCGACGAGCACATTCGTGCCGAACTGGAACCGCCCGCTCAGCGGCGGGATCTCCGCCATCAGTGTCTTGAGGAAGGTCGATTTCCCGCTGCCGTTCGGCCCGAGCATCGCGACCCGCTCGCCGCGCTCGATCAGCAACTCCGGCACCTTCGCCAGAGTCACCCGATGGCCGCGCGCGTCCTCGTAGCCAACGCCCATCGGGTCGATGGTCAACACCAATCGCCCGCTCTTGAGAGCGGGATTCATCGCGAGCGCGAGCCGATCCTGCTCCTGCGGGCGCCCGATGCGCTCCACTCGCGCCAGCCGCTTCTCGCGCCCCTTCGCCTCCTTGGAGCGCTGCCCCGCACCGTATTTGCGGATGAACTCCTCGGTGCGCGCGATGAATGCCTGCTGCGCCTCGTACTCGATCTTGCGCCGCTCCATCCGCTCGGCGCGGAGCTTCACGTACGTGTGGTAGCCGCCGGGATAATCCTCCAGGAGGCCGAACGAGAGGTCGAGCGTTCGCTCCGTCGTCTTGTCCAGGAATGTCCGGTCGTGCGACACGACGAGGACGGCGTGCCGCCATTGCCGCAGGAACGTCTCCAGCCATTCGAGCGCGACGAGATCGAGGTGGTTCGTCGGCTCGTCGAGCAGCAGCAGGTCCGGCTCGCCGAGGAGCGCCTTCGCCAGCGCGACGCGGGTCTTCTGTCCACCGGAGAGTTGACGGACGGGGATGCCAAACATCTCCGTGCCGAAGCCGAGGCCACCGAGCACCTGCGCGGCCCGCGCCTCCATCGTGTAGCCGCCGTCCACCTCAAAGTGGTGCGTGACATCGGCGTATTCCGCCATCAGTCGGTCGAGGGCCGCGCCCGATGCCGCGCCCATGGCGGTTTCCAATTCCGTCATGCGCGCCTTCAGCGTCAGGAGCGCGCTGAACGCTGTTATCGTCTCCGCCATGATGCTATGCGGCGCGTCCAGTCTGGCCTCCTGCGGCAGATACGTCACCCGCATACCGCGCGTCAGGGCGACACTCCCCTCCTCGGCGTGCTCCTGCCCCGCGATGATCCGCAGCATCGTCGACTTCCCCGCGCCGTTCACCCCGACGAGCGCGACGTGCTCGCGCTCCGTGATCTGGAACGACACGTCGCGAAAGACCTCCGCGACGCCAAAATGCTTAGTGAGCTGCTGAACCGAGAGAACCGTTGCGCCTGGCACCGAACTACCTACCCCCATCTGCCCAGAGGCGCCCACCTCCCTCGAAAGGAAGGGAGACCGTATTCGCATCTTGCATCTTCCCCTCCCCCTTCCCTCATGGGGAAGGGGGCCGGGGGATTAGGCAAAGCATACCAAAAGAAGGCCCCGGTGACCGTAGTCACCGGGGCCAGCAGATTCAGGGAATCTACTTACGGGTCAACCTGGCTGGGGAGGAGGTCGAACGGGGCGGACGCGGTCCGGGCCGTCGAGTCACCACGCGCCGAGAAGTACTGCCGACCGGTCGGGATGCGACCATTGACACCCGCCGGGTACGCGATCTGGTAGAGCGCCGCGTCACCGAGGAGCGCGCGACCAACCTGGAAGTTGATCGGGCCGGGGAAGAGCTGGATCACGAGGACCGCGACGCCGGCCTCGTTGGACTTGACCGTGCCCAGGAAGTGCGCGGTCTGGTCCGGGAACGTCTGCCAGAAGGTGACCGTCTCGTTCGGGCGGAAGTTCCGCGCCGTAAGGAGCAGGTAGTCGCTGGCGAAGAACGAGGGCAGCTGCGGGAACGTGGCGTTCGCAACAGCCTGGCTGGCGCCGACATACGAGACCGTCAGCGTGCCGATCGAGCTCTGGCTGCTGATGCCGCCGGGGAGCAGAAGGAACGAGCCGGTCATGACGTAGTTGGACTGCGCGCCGCGGCAGGAGAAGGTGTGCAGGCCGGTCGGGAACTTGCCGGTCAGCAGGTCCAGCTGCAGGACCGCGCTGCCGCCATCGTCCGCGACGAGGGTGCTGAGCGGAACGACTTCACCGGTGGGGTACGTGTCCCAGAAGGCGACGAACTCACCGGGGATGAAGCCGTTGCAGGCGATGTCGACGTTCGGGTTGTCCGCGACGCCGGACGGGTTGAGGATCGGGTCGACCTGCTTGGCGCTGGTCTTGTGGCCGATGGTCGTGAAGACCGCCAGCGTGCCCGTGCTGGAGCGGGAGAAGTCGTCCGACGTGCTGGCCGTGATGTTGAAGGTGGCGGAAGCCTTCTGCAGGCTGACGCGACCGATCGTCGTCACGGTGTACTTGCCATAGCCCGGGACCGCAGTGGCGAATTCCGGCGGCAGGATGAAGATGCTGTCGGTGAACTGCGTGCCGTCCGTCGCGCTCCCCGTCGTGGACGGGAGAGTATTGTTGCCGCTATTGAAGGGGCCGAACCGGAGCCGGAAGAAGAAACTTCCCGTGCCATCCGCGAGGACCTCGTCATTCTGAGGGCAGCACCGCGGCGGGTTCGCGATGCCGTTCTGGTTGACGGCCGCGAAAACGCGACCATCCGGGAGCGTGACGTAGATGCTGACGATTTCGCCGGGGCCGAAGCCGTTACCGACGAAATCCTCGTTGCCCCCAGTTGCCGTGCCGTCCGACAAGAGCACGCGCTGCTTGATCGAGGTCGCACTTGGCTTAAGGGTTGCCCCTGCTGTGTCTGCCGCCACCGGGGCCACCGCGAGGAACGCCAACAGCGTTGCCATCGTCAGTGTGATGCCCAGGAAGCGCAAGGATCGCTTCAGACCCACGTTCCTGTCCTCCTCTGTCCTTCCGGACCTTCGAAAACTGCGGGAGTGGCAGACGCTCGAGACGCCCACGATATCCTCCCCTACACCACTGTGTTCGACCGTAGCGCTACTGTACAACGCAGGAAACCTTCCGTAAATACCGTCCCTGCCTGGGAAAAACCCGGTGCCGCCTCCCCCTCCTTCCAGTCCCGTTAGCAGGCCGTGTGGCTGCTATACTAGCCGCTCGTCGGTGCTCGTCATCGGGCGATGGCCAGTCGAGCCAGATGATCTCTGGCAGTAAAACGGACGACTTGCCGTTTGGTTGCGCGGAAGAGCGAAGGAGAATTCATCGATGCCCGATTTGGCCCCATCGCCGCGCCACCTCCTCAGCGTCACCGATGTATCCCGGCCCTGGCTGGATGCCCTCTGCGCGCGCGCGGCGGCGATGACGCGGCACCCCGCGAGTTGGCCGCTCGCGGGGAAAATCCTCGCGACCCTCTTCTACGAGCCGAGCACGCGCACGCGCCTCTCGTTCGAGGCGGCGATGCTCCGACTCGGTGGCGGCGTCATCAGCACCGAGAACGCGCGCGAATTCTCGTCCGCCGCCAAGGGGGAGATCATCGAGGACACCACCCGCATCGTGGAGGGGTACGCCGATATCATCGCCGGGCGCTATCACGAGCGGGGGGGGGCGGCGCGGGCGGCGGCGGTGGCGCGCATCCCGATCATCAACGCGGGCGA
>JBBSII010000494.1:0-3968 GCA_038232175.1 Thermomicrobiales bacterium | reverse complement strand
GACGACGGTGAACTGCGACAACTTCTTCGTCAACGGCTGTGGCGTCTTCCGCCCGTTCGAGGTGGCGAGCACGCCTGCCACGCAGACGGCCCCGGTCACCGCTGCCCCGGCAGCCGCCCCGGTCGCCCCCGCTGCGGTCTCCGCGACGGTGGAGCAGGCGCCCGTTGCCGTGATTGCTGCCCCGGCCGCCCCGGCGCAGACGGCGACCGCGCTCAACGCGCCGACAACGCAGGCCCCTGCGGCCGCACCGGCCTCCACGTCGGGCGTGAAGATCCTCAGCACCTCCCCGGCGACCACGCCGACGGTCAATCAGCAGGATGACCACCGCGGCTAATCGCGCACCCTGTCTGACATGTATTGGCACAAAGGAAAGCCCCTCTCCGCTTCTATGGAGAGGGGTTTTCCTTTGTCGGGCAGTCGGCTCGGCTACCGCGATCGACCGGCAGCATCGTGGCTCGGATCGTCGTCGAGTCGTCCTCCACCATCGCCCGATCCGTTCCGCGTCGCTGTCCCCTTTTGCCGTCGCGCGGGTTGCCCTCACGATACGACGCGGGTAGGATGCCGCTATCGGCGGGAGCTTCGCCATTTTCCGATGTACGGATGCTGCGGCGCGATGGGCCGTGGGATGGGGAAGCGCGAGAGGAGGAGGGTCGCGTGGCTGGTTCAGCGGAGAGCGAGTACAACGGGCGCAGCGAACCGAGCGTGCAGGAATTGCTGTCGTGGGTCAAAGAAGACAAGGTTGATTTCGTCAACATGCAGTTCACCGACGTGATGGGCAGCGTCAAGAGCGTCACCCTGCCGAAGACCCAGGTGGAGGAGGCGGCGACCAACGGCGTCTGGATCGACGGCTCCTCCATCGAGGGATTCACGCGCATTGCCGAGAGCGACATGTTTCTCATGCCGCAGCGCGCCACCTACGCCGTCCTCCCGTGGGAGAAGAACGAGCGGACGGGCCGCGGCACCGCCCGGCTAATCTGTGATGTCTACAAGCCGAATGGCGAGCGCTTCCCCGGCGACCCGCGCGAGGTGCTGCGGCGGCAACTCGTCCGGCTGGCGGCGATGGGCTACGGCTACAACACCGGCCCGGAGTTGGAGTTCTTCCTTTTCCGCAAGGACGGCGAGAAGATCGCCCCGCTGCCCCACGACCGCGCGAGTTACTTCGATGTCTCGACCGACCTCGCCTCGGAGGTCCGCAAGGACATGGTGACCGCGCTTGAGGAGATGGGAATCGTCGTCGAGCAGGCGCATCACGAGGTGGCGATTGGCCAGCATGAGATCGACTTCCGCTACGCCGACGCGCTGCTGACAGCGGACAACGCGATTACCTTCAAGTTCACCCTGAAGGCGATCGCGCAGCGGCATGGGCTGCACGCCACCTTCATGCCGAAGCCGCTGGAGGGGATCAACGGCTCCGGGATGCACACCCACCAGAGTTTCTACCGCCTCGACGACCACAGCAATGCGTTCGTGGACGAGCACGACGAGTACGGGCTGTCGAAACTGGCGCGCTCGTTCATCGCGGGGCAACTCCACCACGCCCGCGCGATGTCCGCCGTCTTCGCGCCGCTCGTCAACTCCTACCGGCGATTGGTGCCGGGCTTCGAGGCGCCGGTCTACGTCAGTTGGGCGAACACCAACCGTTCGGCGTTGATCCGCGTCCCGGCGATTCGCCCACAGCGGCGGAATGCGACGCGCGTCGAGTTGCGCTGCCCGGACCCCTCCTGCAACCCGTACCTGGCGTTCGCGGTGATGCTGGCGGCGGGGCTGGACGGGATCGAGCGCGACTTGCCACTCGCGGAGCCGGTCGAGGAGAACCTCTACCACTTCACCGAGGAGGATTTGAAAAGCCGCAACGTCGTGACGCTGCCGGCGACGCTCGGTGAGGCGGTCGCGGAGATGCAGGGCGACGCCGTCGTGCGCGAGGCGCTCGGCGAGCATATCTTCACGCACTTGGCCGAGGCGCAGAAGCAGGAGTGGGACGCTTTCCGCAAGCACGTCACCGACTGGGAGCGCGAGCGCTACCTCGAAATTTACTGAGGTCGGTTGCAGGACTATCCCCCCCTCTCCATCGCCGCACGGAACCATACACGTTGTGATTTTCGGGCGATGGAGAGGGGGTGCCCTCTGGGCAGGGGGGGTGAGGATCGCCCCCGCCCGTTCAGTGGGACTCCGGGCGCGCCCGGAGCGTCCATCGGTAGTGGGGCGAGCGCGCCAGGAGCACCCCCGCCGACGCCACCGCCAACATCCCGTTAATCAGCAGTGCGCCGGGCGCGCCGAGCGCCGCGATCAGCGCCCCCATTTCGAGGTTGCCGACGGGGGCCGAGCCGACGCCGAGGACCCAGATGCCGACCGCCCGGCCGCGCTGTCCCTCCGGCACCGCCATCTGGATGAGCGTCTGCTGCAGGACATCGAACGCCCCGGCGCAGATCCCCGTCACCACGAGCACCGCCGCCGCGATCCTGAGGTCGCGCGTCGTCGACAGCGCCACGAGCGACGCGCCGTAGAGGATGAAGACCGCCCCGATCAGCGGTTCCCGCCGCACCCGCCCCGCCAGCGTCGATAGCAGCACGAGCGCGACTGTCCCGCCGATCGACACGGCGGCGCTCAGTGTCCCCAGCCCCGCCGGGCCGGCCATGAGCACATCACGCGCCACCACCGGCAGCGCGCTCCCGTACGAGAACGCGAAGACCTCGCAGGCGATGCCGGAGATCATCAGCGTCCGCACCGCCGGCACATCTGCGATCAGTCGCACGGCATCCCGCAGGGCGCGCCCGAAGGGTGGATGGACGACGGCGACGCGGCTCCCCTGCGGCACTCGCAGCGCGGCCAATAGCGCGGCGGATACGCCGTAGCCTGCGGCAATCACAAAGTAGCAATGGGCGACGCCAATCAGGGGGATCAGCGCCCCCGCGCTGAGCGCGCCGAGCGCGCCGAAACCGCGCGCGGCCAGCGCATTCAGGGCCATCGCGTTCGGCGCCGCCTCCCGTGGCGCCGTGTCGAGGACGAGCGCCTGCCGCGCGGGCGTGTCGGAGACTTGCAGGCAACCGGCCGCGAATGAGAGCGCGATCACCTGCCAGACGTGGATTGTCCCCGCGCCGACCAGCCAGCCGAGCGCCGCCATCAGGGAGAACGCCACCCCGGCGACCGTCAGGAGTTGCATGCGCCGGTCGGCACGGTCGGCGATGGTCCCGGCGGCCAGCCCGAACAGCAGCGATGGCAGCGACCGGGAGGCGAAGACCAGCCCAACCGCGAATGCCCCGCCGCCCGATTGCAGGGCCAGCCAGGCAGTCGCGGTGCGCTCCATCTGCTGCGCCCCTGCCGAGGCGAGGGTCGAGCACCAGAGCCAGCGGAAGGCGACCGACCGGAACGGCGCCATCCGGTCCCCCGTTCGTGTCTTCTTCGCGCGCGTACCCAATGGCTCTCCCCGCTCACAGTCTCTCGACACCATGCCCGCACGTATCCATGCACGCCCGTGCGTCAGCAGCGCAAGCATCATACTCCCGGTGTGCATCCGTGGCGCGCATATGACCCGCCGACACACGATGACCGCCGTTGACGCAGCGGATCGTTCAACGGTACGATGCATCGCGCTGACACCCAGTGTGCCCGCCCCTCGTTTTCTGGAACAGGGGCGATGATGTGCGTTACGAGGAGGGCAAACGATGGCCATTTCCGAGCGGTATCCCGGCGTCTACGCCGCCATGGCGACTCCCATCACACAGGACGGCGAGGTCGATCCGACCGGCATCAGGAACGTCGTGGACTACCTGTTCGCGAATGGCGCGACCGGGCTGTCGATCCTCGGCTCGACCGGCGAGGGGCCCGCGCTGACGATTGCCCAGCGGCAGCGGGCATTGGAAGCGACGATGGAGGCGACGGACGGTCGCGGTGTGGTCTTCACCGGCGCGGCCAGCAGCGTGGTCGCTGAGGTCATCAACAGCTTGAAGATGGTGGCGGGGAGCGGGGCG
>JBBSII010000493.1:0-3981 GCA_038232175.1 Thermomicrobiales bacterium | reverse complement strand
GTCCTCGCCCCGGAGCGCCGCGACGAGCAGGTAGAGCGTCAGCAGTTCCGCCGTGTACGACTTCGTCGCCGTCACCGCGCGCTCCGGCCCCGCCAGCACATCGAGATGGTACTCCGCCGCCTCCGCGAGCGGCGAACCAGGTGCGTTCGTCACCGCGACCGTGATCGCTCCCGCCGCCCGCGCCCGCTGCACCGGGTCGAGCAGGTCGGGCGACCCACCGGACTGACTAATCGCCAGCACGAGCACATCCCGCAGATCGGGCCGCGCGTCGTAGATCGTCATCGTGGAGGGCGATGCCAGCCCGGCGGGCAGCCCCAACCGCGTCTCCACGAGGTACTTCGCGTAGAGCGCGGCGTGGTCCGACGTGCCGCGCGCGACGAACATGACGAAGCGCGGATTGCGTGTGCGGATTGCGCGCGCGACTTCCGCGACTTGTGGCTGCCCGTCGCGCAGGATGCGCGCGAAAACCACCGGTTGTTCCGCGATTTCCGCCGCCATCAACGCCCCGTTCATGCGTCCCCCCGCTCGTAGACGACCTCGCCCTTAATGACCGTTGCCCGCACCGTAAGATCGTTATCGAGCAGGACCAGATCGGCAACGGCGCCAACACGGATCTCTCCTCTGTCATCCAGACCGAGCAACCGTGCCGGAACTTCGCCCGCTATTCGCAGGGCGTCCGCGACCGTCACATCCGTCCAGCGCACCATGTTCCGCACGGCCTGATCCATCGTCAGGAGCGACCCGGCGAGCGTGCCGTCCACCAGGCGCGCCGCTGTGCCATCGACGATCACCGATTGCCCGCCGAGCGTGTATCTGCCCGGTGGCATTCCCGCCGCCGTCATCATATCGCTGACGAGCGCGATGTGGCCCACACCCTTCGCGCGGAACGCGAGTTGAAGGCTCGCCGGGTGCGCGTGGATGCCGTCCGCGATCAACCCGACCGTCACGCGGTTGTCGAGCAACGCCGCTCCAACCGCCCCCGGCGCGCGGTGCCCGAACGGCGCCATCGCGTTGTAGAGATGCGTCGCCATCCGCGCGCCCGCATCGACGCTCGCGACGAACTGCTCGTACGTCGCGTCCGTGTGCCCGAGGCTGATGAGGACGCCGCGCGCGTGCAACTGCCGCATCAATTCCGGCGCGTCGGGCCGTTCCGGCGCGAGGGTGATGAGGCGCATCGCATCCCCTTCGAGCAGCATGTCGAGCAGGCCCGGATCGGCGCGCTCGATGAGGTCGCGGCGATGTGCCCCGTGCTTCGTCGGCGCGAGGAACGGCCCCTCGATGTGAAAGCCGAGCGGGTGCGCGCCGTTCGCGACCCGTTCCATGTGAAACGCACGATACGCCTCGGCGTAGACCGCAGGCGGCGACGTGATAATCGTCGGCAAGAACGCCGTCACGCCCGTCTCCGGCAGTCGGGCGGCAAGGGTGCGGATCGCGTCGGGGTCTTTGCCCACCTCAACGCCGAACCCGCCGTTCACTTGCAGGTCGATGAAGCCGGGGGCGATGATTGGCGCATCATAGATCGTCGTAGCGACATATCGATCCTGGGATCCATGAAGGATGGCAGCGATCCGGCCATCCTCGATCAGCACCACACCCGGTGCGAATGACTCGCCAAGCAGCACCGTGCCGCGCACCGCGAACGCGCTCACAGGTGATCGTCCCGCAGGTGTGCGGCGGCGCGCGCCGCACTCAACGCCGGTTCCGCAACGAGCGCGACCTGCCCAACGCGCCGCCGCCGCCGGATGCGCCGCAGCACCATCGCCCGGAAATCCGCCTCGTGGACGAGCATCCCGCCCGCCAGCGCAACAGGCAGCCCACCATCCGGGAAGTCGAGCATCGCGCCGGTCGCGACGACCGCGAGCGCGAGTTCGGACGCCGCCGCGCGCACGATCCGCCGCGCCACGTCGTCCCCGTCGCGCGCCGCCGCGAAGACGAGCGCGGAGAGGCGGGCGATGAGTCCCTTCTCGCCGTCCGGGTAGACGCGGTCGATCATCGCGTCCGGGCGGCTCAAATTCCATTCGGCCATGATCGCGGGGAGGAGCGTCGTCTGTGGCCCGCGGCCATCCGACGCGCGCGCCGCCGCCATGAGCGCCAGCCGCCCGATTGCATAGCCGCTCCCCTCGTCGCCGATAATGTGCCCCCAACCGCCGGAGCGCGCCGTCGCGCCCGCCGCGTCCCTGCCGAGCGCGATTGATCCCGTCCCCGCGATCACCGCGACGCCGACCGCGCCGTCCAACCCCGTGAGGGCGAGTTCGGCGTCGTTCGTCAGGCGCACCGTGCCCGCCAGCGCGCCGAGGTGCGGCAGCAGCCGGTCGCGGTCGCCGGGGCGATCCACCCCCGCGAGGCCGACCCACGCGGCGCGCGGCGGGACGTCGCTGCCCGATTGTTGCATCGCCTCCGCGACCGCGCCCCGGATGCTCGCGACCGCCCGTTCGAGGCCGACCGCCGCCTGATTGCCGCTCCCCGCCGCGCCCCGCCCGCACTCCCGCCCCTGCGCGTCCACGATGACCGCGAGCGTCTTCATCCCACCGCCGTCCACGCCGAGGAAGTGGTCGGTGGTCGCGGGTGTCATCGCCCGCCCGCCAACGCGACGCGCACCATGCCGCCCGCCGCCGCGAGCCGCTCCCGCGCCACCTGCGGGGCAACACCCGCGAGCGCGGCGACAATCGCCGTCTTCACCTCGTCCCCCGATGCGTGCAGGAGCGCTTCGGCGTCCGGCGCGGGCAGCCCTGTCGCCTCACGCACGATGGAGACGGCGCGCCGCCGCAACTTGCCGTTCGTCGGCTGCACATCGACCATCAGGTTGCCGTACGTCTTACCGAGCAGCACCATCGCGCCGGTGCTGAGCATATTGAGGGCCATCTTCTGTGCCGTCCCCGCCTTGAGCCGCGTCGAGCCGCTGATTACCTCCGGCCCGACGACGGGCGCGATCATGATCGCCACCGCCCGCTCCAGCGGCGTCCCGGCGTTGCACGCGATTCCGACCGTCAGCGCGCCTTGTTCCGTCGCGTACGCCACCGCGCCGAGGACGTACGGCGTGCGACCGCTCGCGGCGACGCCAACGAGCACATCCGCGCCCGTGATGCCGAGCCGTGCCGCGTCCGCCCTGCCGGCGTCCGCGCTGTCCTCCGCGCCCTCAATCGAGCGGGTGAGCGCGTCCGGCCCGCCCGCGATCCACCCGACGACGAGTGATGGCGGCGTGCCGAACGTCGGTGGGCACTCGGACGCATCGAGCACCGCGAGCCGCCCCGACGTCCCCGCGCCCATCGCGAAGAGCCGCCCGCCTTGCCGGAGCCGCGCCGCGATCCCCTCGATGCCGCGCGCGATCTGTGGCACCACGCGCGCCACCGCCCCCGCGACCGTCGCATCCTCCGCGTTCATCACATGCGCGATTTCCAGCGCGGTCATGCGGTCAATATCGGTCGTCGCTGGATTACGCTTCTCCGTCTCCAGCGCGCCGAGATCAACAATCGGGTCGTTCTGCATCCGCTCCCACTCCATCGTCCATCTGTACCAGCCCACCACCGACAATGGGGTTTCTGTTCGCAGTGTACTCGGATGCGCGTATTCCTGTCGTATCGATACCAGGTTCACGGTATGATGCTCAGCATGAAGCGTGAAACGATCCACAGTGAATGACGACAGAAGAAGGCGCGCGCCAATACCGTTCCGTGCATCGCGCAAGAAAAACGCGCCGGAATGACCGAGCGCGCCGATGAACACTCCGCTGATCGCCTTATCCAAGAACTGATAGTCACCCCACGACCGGCGACCGAGGAGGAAGTTCGCCGCATCATGGCACGGATCGCGACCGCGCCATTCAACATGGACATTCAGACACCGCATCCTGTTGAACGTACCCTTACCCATCAAGGCAATGCGCTCGGCGCACGAGTCGATTCGCTCACCCTTCACCTTGTCCGGCGCGTCGAAGCGGAGAAGCAGTGGGCAGTCGGAACAACTGCGGGCGAATACGTCGGG
>JBBSII010000492.1:0-3984 GCA_038232175.1 Thermomicrobiales bacterium | reverse complement strand
GCCGCGCCCGTGGTACAGGGCATGGTTACGGGCCGGAGACGAGGGTGACGGTGAGGGTGGCGGTGTAGGTGCCCGCAGCGGCATCCGCCGGCACGGTCAGCTGCGTCGCGAATGTCTCCGTGCTCGTGCCCTTGCCCGTGTTGATGGCGGCGTTGAAGATCTTGGCGGTGGTGGTGGGGATCTGGCCGACGGCGATGGCGTTGGTCGGGCCGGTGCCGACGACGGCGGAGATGGTGACGCCGGTGATGGTATGGTTGGTGGCGACGATGGTGTCGGAGCCGGCGGTGAGGACGCCGATGGCAGCCTGGAGGTTCCAGCCGGCCTTGGAGCCGGTGGCGTCCTTGACGGAGAGGGCGAAGGAGGAGGAGAGGTTCTGGGCGGCGCCGGTGAGGGTGCCGGAGTAGGTGAAGTCGGAGGCGGCGGCGGTGATGGAGAGGGTGCCGCCCGTCAACGTCGCCGTGGACGTGGCGGCCCCGACGGAGGACGCGCCGACGATGAGCGTGCCGACGAGGAAAAGTCCCAGGAACCCATTGCGCAAAGAGCGGATCATCGTGTGCCTCCTCTAAAGAATGATTGCGAAAAAGAGCCAAGATGTGCGGCAAAGTATCCGCACACCAGTACAAACGTGAACCATAAGCCGTTGTTTGGGCAGGTGACGAACATGACAAGGTTGTCAGAATCACGGAGGAGATCGCTGCCATCTATCGTGGTCGCCCGCGTCCGTCGTTATGCGGTCAGGGTGAATCCCTCGTAGCCCTGTGCCGCGATGGCATCGCATTTCTGTCGATAGGCTCCGACGCCGCCGACATAGGGCATGAAGATGCGTGGCTTGCCGGGGATGTTCGCTCCCATGTACCAGGAGTTGGCCAGGGGATAGAGCGTGGTATTGGCCACCGCGTTCACATGCGCGATCCATCCATCCTCCGCCGCGACGGTCGCCTCGATGCCCCTGAGATCGTGCGCGTGCAGGTACGCGATGCAGTCCGCGATCCAGTCCACATGCTGCTCGATGGAAACGATCATGTTGCTGAGCACAGAGGGACTGCCGGGGCCGGTGATGATGAAGAGATTCGGGAAGCCGGCGGTCGCGATGCCGAGGTACGTGCGCGGGCCATCGGCCCACTTCCGCTTCAGCATGCCGCCACCTCTGCCACGGATATCGATGGTGAGCAAGGCGCCGGTCATCGCATCGAAGCCCGTGGCGAAGACGATGCTGTCCAGCGTGTACGCCGCGTCCCGTGTCCGCAGGCCCTCCGGGGTGATCTCCTCGATCGGCGCGCTCCGGACGTCGACCAGCGTGACGTTGTCGCGGTTGAATGTGTCATAGTAGTCGGTGTCGAGGGGGAGACGTTTGGTGCCGATCGGGTGGTCATGCGGCGACAATGCCTCGGCGATGGCCGGATCGCGGACTATTGCGCGGATCTTGTCGTGGACGAACGCGGCCGCGGTGTCGTTGGCCGCCTTGTTGGTGCCCAGGTCCGCGAACGCCGACGTGAAGCCGAAGCCGCCGCGCGCCCAGCGGGCCTCGTACGCGCGCTGCCGCTCCTCGGACGTTGCCGCGAGGGCGGGCATGTCATTGATCGGACCGACGAAGCCAGCGCGCGACTCGCGGTTCTTGCGCCGGTGCTCGGCGTAGTCCGCCTTCCACCGCCGCTCGTGCTCCGTGTCCAGCGGGGCATTCCACGCGGGGATCGTGAAGTTCGGCGTCCGCTGGAAGACGGTGAGATGGGCCGCCTGCCGGGCGATGATCGGGATGGACTGGATGCCGGAGGCGCCCGTGCCGATGATGCCGACCCGCTGACCGGTAAAGTCCACGCCCTCATGCGGCCAGTTGCCGGTGTGGTACCACCTGCCCGCGAAGGTGGCGAGACCATTGAAATCGGGCACCTGTGCGATGGAAAGGCAGCCGAGCGCCATGATGCAGAATTGCGCCGACACCCGCTCGCCGCCGTCCGTTCGGATCGCCCACCGGTTCGTCGCCTCGTCGAAGCGTGCGGCGGTCACGCGCGTCGCGAACCGGATGTCCCGGCGCAGGTCGAACCGATCCGCGACGTGATTGATGTACCGCAGGATTTCCGGCTGGGCGGCGTATCGCTCGCTCCACCGCCATTCCTGCTGGAGTTCGTCCGAGAACGAGTACGAGTAGTCCATGCTCTCGACATCGCAGCGCGCGCCTGGATAGCGGTTCCAGTACCATGTGCCGCCGACATCGCCGCCCGCCTCGTAGACCCGCACCGAGAATCCCAGACCGCGCAGGCGATGGAGCATGTACAACCCCGCCAACCCCGCGCCGACGATCACCGCATCGCAGTCGCTCACCCGCTCCGCACCGGCGTCCACCGGGTGGTGTTGCATATCGGACATCTCTTCTTCTCCCACGACGTGCGACATGCCTTACGCCTCGTGCGCGACGAACGCGACCGACTGGACCGCGAGCGTCGCATCGGCGGGCACTGCCGACCGCCAGCGCCATTCACCAGGCGCGGCGCGGAGCAGCCGACCGCCGGAGCAGACGGCCCAGACGGTGCCGTCCGGTGCGGCGACGAACAGTTCCACCATATCGGGCATCGGCGTGTCGATGCCCGCGTCGGCCGGTTCCCAGGTGTCGCCGCCGTCCGACGACACGACAATCCGGCCACCGCGCCCGACCTGCGGCGACGGCCCGGCCAGTAGGAGGTCGGGCCGCGACGGTGGGATGAGCGCCGCGCGCGTGTAATCGGTCTCCACCTTCCGCCAGGTCGCGCCGCCGTCCCGCGAGCGGGCGATGCCGCCGAACCGCCGTTGTTCATCGTCGCACCGGTGGTGCGGGAGCGCCGCGTAGCCCAGCGCGGCGTAGAGGAGATCGGGGTCGTGCGGATGGCCGGTGATGAAATGGATGTCGTCGTCCTCGATCACTGGCGCGCACGCCCACGTCTCGCCGCCATCGTCGCTCCGCAGCAGGCCACCGACCTCGACCGAAGCGAAGAGGCGACCGGTGCCGCCGGGCGGGGCGTAGACATTGCGGACGGCGCCGGCGCGCGGCGAATACGGCAGGAACCACTGCTCATGCCCCGCGATCTGCGTGATCCCCGCCAGTTCCTGCCACATCCGGCCATCGTCCGCGCTGCGGAAGAGGTGCGCCGGCTCGGTGCCGACCAGGATCGCGCCGGGCCGCAACGGATCGGGGATGATGCAGCGGAAGGCCGAGGCGGTCAGTCCTGCGTTGGCGGGTGACCAGGTGCTGCCGCCGTCCTCGCTGCGCGAGAGGCCGTTGCCGTAACTCCCGGCAAGGATCGTCAGTGCGGCGTGATCGCGCCAGGCGTGGATGGCCCAGATGCGCTCGGACGCCAGCCCGAGCGGTTCAGCCGCGCCGTCGCGCAGACGATAGACGCCGCCAGTGGTGCCGAGGTAGGTGTCGAACATCGGATGCTCCTTTCCCCGAAGGGATGCGCGATGGCGGTCAGTCCGACGATTCAGCAGGCAAGGGGAGGTAGTGGCAAAATGATACAGCCCGACGATGGGCGCTGCAAATACCGGCTATCGGCCGTTGCGCGTTACGGAACCCCACGTCGCAACCCTGTGCCTGTTCGGCCTGTTGGCGGTGTTTCTGGTGCAGGGGACGGTATATGCTACGCGTACGGTGGGTACTGCCATGAATCAGCAACTGACGAAGGATGCCATTCGCGTCGAGATTGAAGCGACGCGCACCGCGTTCCACGCGCTCTCGCGATCGCTCTCTGCGGCAGATCGGCTGCGGCGCAGTAAGAATGTGGCATGGACGAACGGCGAAGTGCTCTTCCATATCACCTTTGCATTCATGCTCCTGCCCGCGCTCTTGACGAAGCCAATCGTCGCGATGCAGTACAGGAAGCGAAATGAGAGGGCGCACGATGAGCGGAGAAATGCGAGAAATTGAGATTCCGCCGGAGGCGTGGGAGATGGCCCGTCGGCCCGATCACATCGCGGTCCGCCATGACGACGAGAATGGGTACAGTGCCGAGGTGG
>JBBSII010000491.1:0-3985 GCA_038232175.1 Thermomicrobiales bacterium | reverse complement strand
GGGGTTGAGATTATTCAGGAGGCGCTGGCGCGGCGCGGCGATGTGCGCGTGCAGGCGATTGTCCTGACGCACGGCCACCCGGACCACGCCACCGCCGCGCGTGAGTTGAAGCGCATCCTCGACTGCCCGGTGATGCTCAACCCGAAGGAGCAGCCGATCCTCCGGCAGTACCTCGATTGGTCCGATGTCGATCTGGAACTGACGGGCGGCATGGTGCTCACCGTCGATGACGGGCGGCTGGAGGCAATCGACACGCCGGGGCACTCGCCGGGACATATCGCGCTCTTCGAGCCAGTCTCCAGCACCCTGATCGCGGGCGATCTCGTCTCCGGGCATGGCACCGTCGGCATCTTCCCGCCGCATGGGAAGATGGCGGAGTATTTCGACTCGCTGGTGCGGGCGCAGGAACTGTACCCGACAACCGTCATCCCCGGCCACGGCCCGACCATGACCGAGCCGCCCGCGCTCTTCGACATGTACATCGAGCGGCGGTTGACGCGCGAGCGCGAAATCATGGAAGTGATCGCACGGGAACCGACCGACATCACGGCGATTGTCGTCGAATTGTACCCCGACGTGCTCCCCCACTTCCGTAGCGCCGCCGCCGCCACCGTGCTCGCGCACCTGGAGAAACTGCAAGCCGAGGGCCGCGCCCTGCCGGAACCCGGCGACCCATCCCGAAGCCGCTGGTACGCCCGCTCGTCATAGCGGCGGGGTGTCGATCCTCACCCCCGGCCCCTCTCGTACGGAGCCATCGCCCCGAGAGCATGCCTCGCAACAGTTCCTTGCGGCGATGGAGAGGGGAGGGGAGGGTTTGGCAATCGGCTTGTACGTTCTGCGGATTCTCCCATCGCTCCCCCGTCCCCCCGGGGGACGGGGGCTGGGGGGGTAGGCGCGTTAGTCGGCCGCCGCGTTCGCGCTCTCGTGCATCGCGCGCCAGATTTTCTCGGCGGTGAGCGGCAGATCGATGTGCCGGATGCCGAACGGCTCCAGGGCGTCGATCACGGCGTTGGCGATCGTCGGGGTGGAGGCGACCGTCGCCGCCTCGCCGATGCCCTTCGCGCCGAGCGGGTTGAGGGGCGAGGGCGTCTCGGTGCGATCCGTGTCGAACTGCGGGAAGTACTTGGCGACCGGGACGGTGTAGTCCATCAGCGAGCCGGAGATGAGCTGCCCCTGCTCGTCATAGAGCACCTCCTCCCAGAGCGCCTGCCCGATGCCCTGCGCGAGGCCGCCGTGCACCTGCCCGGTGACGAGCAGGGGGCTGATGACGCGGCCGCAGTCGTCCACTGTGAAGTAGCGCTGCACGGTGACGTTGCCCGTGTCCGCGTCCACCTCCACAACGGCAATGTGCGCGCCGGAGGGGTAGGTGATCCCCGGCGGCTTGAAGAAGTCGTTCTCCTCCAGGCCGGGATTGATGTCGTCCGGCAATTTGTCGCTGTACGCGAGGGCGGCGACCTCCGACAGCGTCCGCGCGCGATCGGTCGCGCCCTTGACGCTGAACTTGCCGCCCGCGAACTCGATGTCCTCGGGGGCCGCTTCGAGCATATGCGCCGCGATCTTCCGCGCCTTCGCCTCGACCTTGTCGAGCGCCATCACGAGCGCGGAGCCGCCGGTGACGAGGCCGCGGCTACCCATCGTCCCCTGCCCGATTGGTGTGTTGGCCGTGTCGCCGTGGCGCACGGCGATCTTGTCAAAATCCACGCCGAGGCGATCCGCGACCATCTGCGAGAAGGTCGTCTCCTGCCCCTGGCCGTGCGGCGAGATGCCCGTCATCACCGTGACGGTGCCGGACGGCTCGACGCGCACCGCCGCGCTCTCGTACGGCCCGAAGCCACACATCTCGATGTAGCACGCGACGCCGATGCCCATGTAGCGCCCCTGCTGCCGCAGTTTCGCCTGCTCCGCGCGCAACCCCTGATAGTTTGCCGCTTCGAGCACCTTGTCCAGGGAGCGCTCGTACTCGCCGCTATCGTACGTGAGGCCAGTCGCCGTCTTGTAGGGGAAGGCATCCGGCGGGATGAAGTTCGTGCGGCGCACCTCGGCTGGGTCCAGCTTCAGCGCGTCCGCCACGCTGTCCATGATCCGCTCGATGTAGTAGCACCCCTCCGGGCGCCCCGCGCCGCGATAGGCCGCGACGGACATCGTATTCGTGTGGACGCAGGTGACGTTGATCTGCACATTCTTGATGTCGTACGTGCCGACGGCCATCTGCGCCGTCAGGACAGGCAACCCCGCCGCGAGTGGGTATGCGCCGATGTTGGCGGTGATCTCCTCCTTGAGGCCGATCACCGTGCCGTCCTTGCGCGCCGCGACCTGCACCTGAATTTCCTGATCGCGCCCGTGGTTCGTCGCGAGCATATTCTCCCCGCGCGATTCGATCCACTTGACGGGCCGCTTCAGCTCCCGCGCGATCGCGGCGACGATGATGTCCTCCGGGTACGCGCCGATCTTCACGCCGAAGCCGCCGCCGACCTCCGGCGCGATCACGCGCACGTCCGGCTCCGCCATGCCGAGCACCGTGGCGATCGTGCTGCGAACGGAGTGCGGGTTCTGATTCGAACTCCAGACGGTCATCGCGCCCTGCCAGGCGTCCCACATCGCGGCCACCGCGCGTCCCTCCATCGGCACGGCGGCGAGGCGCTGGCTGACGATGTGAAGATCGAGCACGATGCCGTCCTTTTCCGCCTCCGCGAAGGCGGCGTCCACATCGCCGGTCGTCTTCTGCCACTTCAGGCCGATATTGTCCGGCTTGTCGCCGTAGACGAGCGGCGCGCCCGCCGCCATCGCGGCCGCGAGCGTCGCCGCGACGGGCACCGGCTCCCAATCGACCGCGATCAGGTCAACGGCGTCCCGCGCGACGTACATATCCGTGGCGACGACCGCCGCGACCTGCTCACCGACGTGGCGCACCTTGCCGACGGCGAGGGGGTACTGCTGCTCCTTCTCGGTGGGCTTGCCGCCCATCTCCTCGGTGGCCTCCTCCTCGACGCTGCCCTCGCCGCCGCCACCGCCCGCCATCGGGCCGACCATCTTCTTCATCTGCTCGCCGGTATAGACCGCGACGACGCCGGGGAGGGCGAGGGCCGCCGATGCGTCGATCCCATTGATGCGGGCATGCGCGTACGGGCTGCGGAGGATCGCGCAATGGAGCAGCCCCGGCAACTTGATATCGCCGACATACGTGGACGAACCGGTGATCAGCCGTGGGTCTTCCTTGCGCCGGACTCGCGCTCCTACGTACTTGGAGTAAACCACGTCACGTTCCTTCCTGTTCCATATTGCGGGTAGGCCGACGAGTTGTGCCTGTGCTGCGGGCAGTATACTACGAGACGACGGAACGGATGAGGCATGGGGAAGAAGCCAGAAGCCAGAGGGGAAGAAGCCGGATACTGGATGCCAGATGCCGGATACTTGTTACTCTCTCTGGCTTCTGGTTTCTGGCTTCTTCCCCTCTGGCTTCCGGCTTCTTACCACGAAAGGGCAGGGTCGTATGCAGATCGCGTTTATCGGGCTGGGTGCGATGGGGACGCCGATGGCGCGCACGCTGCTGCGGGCGGGCTTCGCCGTGCGCGGCTACGACGCCGACCCGGCCCGGAGCGCGGCGCTCGCCCCGGACGGCGGGACGGCGGCGGGGAACGCTGCGGAGACGGTGGTGGACGCCGATGTGCTGCTCGTGATGGTGCAGAACTACGTACAGGTGACGGATGCGCTGCTCGGCCCTGCGGGCGCCCTCGCGGCCTTGCCTGACGCCGCGACGGTGCTGGTGATGAGCACCATCGCCCCGGCGCAGGCGCGGGAACTGGCGGGGCACGCGGCGGCGCGCGGGTTGGCGCTCGTGGACGCACCGGTGAGCGGCGGGCCGGGCCGCGCGGCGACGGGTGACCTGAGCATCGCCATCAGCGGCGAGCCGACGGCGGTCGCGCGCTGCCAGCCGGTGATCGACGCGCTGGGGAAGCAGCAGTACCCGGTCGGCGACGCGGTCGGG
>JBBSII010000490.1:0-3996 GCA_038232175.1 Thermomicrobiales bacterium | reverse complement strand
GGGAACTCGACGTCCACCACCGCGCCCTGCACCTGCACGATATGCCCCATCGCGCCGGTATGCGTGACTGCTTCTTCCGGTGCAACCGTTGTTGCCATGTTTGTGCCTCCCTGGTCGTGTTATCCGGCGGCGTCCGCGAGTGCGTTCGCGCCGGCGCTGATCTCGGCGACCTCGTTCGTGATGCGGGATTGCCGCGCCTTGTTCAGTGACAACCGCAGCTCCGAGATGAATTCCTTCGCGTTGTCGGTGGCGTTCCGCATCGCGACCATCTGCGCGCTGTAGTAACTCGCGATGGATTCGAGCACCGCCTGATAGACCGAGATTTCGACGAACCGGGGCAGGATCTGCTCCAGCACCTCGCGGGGGCTTGGCTCGAACAGGAACTCGCCGGATTTGCCCGCCTCCGCCTCGGTTGGTGGCTCGATGGGCAGAATTTTCACGAGCTCCGGTCGCTGGTTCAGCGTGTTGATGTAGCGCGTGTACGCGATGTACACGGCATCGACCTTCTCATCGATGTAATCCTGAATCACGACCTGCGCGATTGGTGAAATGTCCGCGAGGCTCGGGCGATCGCCGATGTTCACGAACTCAGCGGCGATTTCACGCCGATACCGGCGCATGAAATCGCGCCCCTTGCGCCCGACCGGGATGACATTCGTGGTGATCCCCTGCGCGTCCGCCTCATCAACGAGGAAGCGGGTCGCGCGGCGGATGATGTTCGAGTTCAGGCTACCCGCCAGCCCCCGGTCACCAGTGACGAGGATCACCGTGGCGCGGCGCACAGGACGCTGGCGCAGGAGGGGATACTCCTGCTCCTCGCTCCCCGTCGTCAGCGCGGCGACATCCGCGAGCATCGCGCGCAATCGCTCGCTGTACGGGCGGCTCGCCTGCACGCGCATCTGCGCCCGGCGCATTTTGGACGCCGCAACCATCTCCATTGCCCGCGTGATCTGTGAGACGTTGCGGACGGACTTGATGCGCCCGCGGATATCGCGCTCGCTTGGCATCGCTTGCTCCCTTAATTAACTCGCCGCGTTCGCGCGGCCGGTGGCGGCTTGCTGCCCGAAGGTCGTGCCGCGCTTGAATTCCTCGATCGCGGCCTTCAACGCCTCCGCATTCTCCGGCTTGAAGTCCTTCGTCTCGGCGATGGTGGTGAGAATGTCGCTGTGGGTCGCGTGCATGTATTCGAGCAGTTGCCGCTCGAATTCGCGCACCTGCGGGATCGGCACGTCGTCCAGCAACCCGTTCGTGCCGGCGAAGATGGAGACGACCTGATCCTCCAGCGCCATCGGCTGATATTGCGGCTGCTTCATCAACTCGGTGAGCCGCTGCCCGCGGTCGATCTGCGCCTTGGTCGACTTGTCGAGGTCGGAGGCGAACTGCGCGAAGGCCGCCAACTCGCGGAACTGCGCCAACTCGGACTTGATCCGCCCCGCGACGCGCTTCATCGCGCGCGTCTGCGCCGCGCTCCCGACGCGAGAAACCGAGAGGCCGACGTTGATGGCGGGCCGAACGCCCGCATTGAAGAGGTCGGTCTCAAGGAAGATCTGACCGTCCGTGATCGAGATGACGTTCGTCGGGATGTACGCGGAGATGTCGTTCGCCTGCGTCTCGATGATCGGCAGCGCGGTGAGCGACCCGCCACCGTAGTCCTCGTTCAACTTCGCGGAGCGTTCTAGTAGGCGGGAGTGCAGGTAGAAGACGTCGCCGGGGTACGCCTCGCGGCCTGGCGGGCGGCGCAGGAGCAGGGAAACCTGCCGGTACGCCCATGCGTGCTTGGAGAGGTCGTCATAGATGATGAGCGCATCACGCCCGCTCTCCATGAACTCCTCACCGATCGCGCAGCCCGCGTACGGCGCGATGAACCACTGCGGCGCGGGGTCGGACGCGGTCGCAGCGACGACGACGGTGTAGTCCATCGCGCCGTACTTCTCCAGCGTCGCAACGACCTGCGCCACCTGCGACTGCTTCTGCCCGATGGCGACGTAAATGCAGAAAAGGTCCTTGCCCTTCTGGTTGATGATCGTGTCGATGGCGACGGCGGACTTGCCCGTCTGCCGGTCGCCGATGAGCAATTCGCGCTGACCACGTCCGATCGGGATGATCGCGTCGATCGCTTTGATGCCGGTCTGCACCGGCGTGTCCACCGACTTGCGGGTGATGACGCCGGGGGCGATGCGCTCGATGGGGCGGAACTTGTCCGTCTTGATCGGCCCCTTGTCGTCGATTGGCTGGCCAATGGCGTTGACGACGCGCCCGATCAGTGCGTCACCAACGGGCACCTCCGCGATGCGGCCCGTGCTCTTGACGGTCGTCCCTTCCTCGATGTGGGTGTAGTCACCGAGGATGATGACACCGACGTTGTCTGCTTCGAGGTTCAGCGCCATGCCGACGATGTTCTCGCCAGTGCGCGGGGTGAACTCGACTAATTCGCCTGCCTGCACGCTGCTCAGGCCGTAGACGCGGGCGATACCGTCCCCGACCTCGATCACGCTGCCGACGTTGGTGATCGTCGCGTCCTGATCGAAGCCCTCGATCTCCTGTTTGATAATGTCGCGGATCTCTGCGGATCGTACGGACATCGAAACCTTCCTCCTAAACCGCTGCGAGGCGATTCCTGAGTTGGCGAAACTGTGTTGTCACAGTGCCATCGATCAATTGGTCGCCCACACGGGCGAGAATGCCACCGATAATTTCCGGATCGACGTGCGTCCGGAGTTTGATCTGCTTGCCGGTCAACTTCGACAGCGACGCGACGACGTTCGTCTCCTCGTCCGTCGTCAGCGGGATCGCCGTCGTCACATCCGCGTACGCGATCCCCTGGGCTTCGAGGTACAACTCCTCGAATGCCTCCTGAATCTGCGGCGCGAGGATCAACCGGCGGTGATGCAGGAGCACCCTGATGAAATTGTACGCGAGCGGGCTGAGTGATGCCGAAAAGAGCCGCTCAACGAGCCGCTCCTTCTCCACCGGCGAGGTCTCCGGGCTGTCCAGCACGCGCGTGAGCGAAGCGTTCCCCTCAAGCGTCTGCTGAACGATCCGCAGGTCTACGTCCCACACCGCGAGGGTGTTCTGCTCTTGTGCGATATCGAAGGCCGCTTGCGCGTAGCGTCGTGCGGCTATTCCTGCTGGCATGAACGCTCACTCCGTTCGATTCAGCAACATGTTTTGTGCGATGCGCACTGTGTCGCTCTGTTCACGACCCTCATTGCTCATCGCTCGTTGCTCACTGCTAGTCTGCGGCGCGGCCCTGCTGCCCGTCGATGGCCTCGCGCAGCGTTTCTTCGATCAACTGCCGGTGCTGCTCGGTGTCGAGCGACCGGCGAACGACACGGCTCGCGGCAAGAATCGCGAGGTCCGCAACTTCGCGGCGCAACTCGTCGCGCAGGCGCTCGCGCTCGGTCGCCATCTGCTGAGTGAATGTCGCGGTGACGCGCTCGCCCTCCTCGCGGGCGGCGGCGCGTGACTGCGCGATGGTCTGCTCGCTCTGCTCGCGGGCGCGCGCCACGATCTGCTGCGCCTCGGCCCGCGCGACCTGGAGTTCCTCCATGCCGCGCGCCTCGGCCGCGACGACATCCGCGCGCGCCTTCTCCGCCGCTTCGAGACTCTCGCGCACCTTCAACGCGCGTTCGTCCAGCATCTTGAGCACCGGCTTGAATGCGAACCGGTTCAGGAGAAAGACGAGCAAACCGAAGGAGATGACCTGAAAGATCAGGGTTGGGAAGTCAATACCAAGAGCGCTCATGTGCCGTGCTCGCTTCCGTATCACGCAGTAGCCGCACGGCGGGGAGCGACTGTCGCGCCCCCCGCCGCAAGGACCACCACGACCGATCGCGCCCCGTGCGCGCGGCAGCTTCTGCCTAGATGAACGCCAGCGCGAGCGCGATCACGAAGGCGTAAATCGCGACGGCTTCCGCGAGGCCGACACCGATGATCATTGTTGTGCGAATGTCGCCCACCGCTTCCGGGTTGCGCCCAATCGCCTGCATCGCGCCG
>JBBSII010000489.1:0-4003 GCA_038232175.1 Thermomicrobiales bacterium | reverse complement strand
GCAACGTCTGCTCGATGACTGCATCGGGAACCGTGAGGCCATGCGACATGAGGGCGTCCGTGGCGGCGATAGCGAGCGCGGCGTTCGTCACTTGATGCGCTCCGAGCAGGCCGAGGTGTAATGCATCGTGCCGATGGCTCCGCACCGCTACTGTGAAGCGCGACCCGCCCGCACCCGTTGTGATGGCGCTCGTCTCGATCTCGCCATCGCCGCCAAATCGCCAGAGCGGTGCATCGACTGTCGCCGCACGCTCCGCGACGATCTCCCGCACGCGCGGCTGCGTGACGCCGGTGATAGCGATGCAGCCCGGCTTGATGATCGCCACCTTGTCGCAGGCGATCTCCTCTACCGTGTCACCGAGGACTTCCGTGTGGTCGAGGCCGACGTTTGTCAGCACGGCGACGAGCGGCCGCACGACGTTCGTGCCATCGTACGTGCCGCCCAGCCCGACCTCGATCACGGCGATATCGACGGCGACGCGGCGGAAATGGAGGAAGGCGAGGGCGACGGTGAACTCGTACCACGTCGGCTGGACGGTGTGGGCGGCGGGCGCGGCCTCCGCGATGAGCGCCAGCAGGTCGGCGTCGCCGATCGGCGCTCCATTGACGACGATGCGCTCGTTGACGCGGCGCAGGTGCGGCTTGGTGTGGAGGCCGGTGCAGTATCCCGCCGCCGTCAGCAGCGCGGCGGCAATCGTCGCGGTCGAGCCTTTCCCCGCCGTCCCGCCGACGTGCAGGACGGGCAGCCCGATGTGCGGGTCGCCGAGGTGCGCGAGCAGCCGCCGCATCCGCCCCAGATCAGGCCGTTCCCCGACCGGCGACGCATGCGCCAGCGACCAGAGCCGCGCGTCAATCTCGTTGGTCATCGGTTCGTCCTGCATCGTCGCGCCCTCCTCCCTGCCATTGTAACCGGGAATTTGAATCGCGAAGGCGCGAAGGACGCGAAGAAGAGAGGAGACGATGAATATCTTCTCTCCTTTCTCTTCCCCTCTTCGCGTCCTTTGCGCCTTCGCGATTCAACCTCTTTCCGTCTCCCGGCGCGCGTCGTACACTCGCGGGGTCATCACCAGTGAGCGCGAGGGACGTAGCAAGAGGAGGCAGCGATGCAGTACCGAACGATGGGCGCGTCCGACCTGGAGATTTCGGCGCTTGGCTTCGGCTGCTGGGAGATGGGCGGCAACCAGTACGGCGATGTGGACGATGGTGAGGAGATTCGCGCCGTCCATCGCGCAATCGACCTCGGCGTGACGCTCTTCGACACGGCGGCGATCTACGGGCACGGCCACTCCGAGGAAGTGCTCGGCAAGGCGCTCGGCGCGCGGCGCAAGGAGATCGTGCTCGTCACGAAGGGCGGCCTGAGTTGGGAGGTCGTCGGCGGGCCGCAACGTCGCGATAGCTCCCGCGCGGCGATCCTGCGCGACATGGACGACAGCCTGCGGCGGCTCGGCACCGACTACATCGATCTCTACCTGATCCACTGGCCCGACCCCGCCACGCCGATTGAGGAGACAATGGGCGCGCTGAATGATCTCGTGCAGGCGGGCAAGGCGCGGTACATCGGCGTCTCGAACTACAGCGCGGCGCAACTACGGGCGGCGAAGGCGGCGGCGACTATCTGCGCCAATCAGGTTGGGTACAATCTCTTCGACCGCCGCTGGGAGCGCGAGATGTTCCCCACCGCTCTCGAACTCGGTGTCGGCGTGATGGCGTACGGCCCGATGGCGCACGGACTGCTCACCGGAGCGTTCACGACGGAGACGACCTTCGTGGAGTGGGACTGGCGCTCGCGTGGGGTGGCGTTCGGGCAGCACCTCTTCACGCCGGAGAATTTCCCGAGGAATGTCGCCGTCGCCGAACGGCTGAAGGCGGTCGCCGCGCGGTTGGAGACGACCCTGCCGCTGCTCGCCCTCGCGTGGGTGCTGCAACAACCGGCGGTCAGCGTCGCGCTCGCGGGCATCCGCAAGCCGGAGGAGATCGAGCAGAACATCGGCGCGCTCGCGGTGCGCCTCTCGCCGGATGATTTGGGTGAGATCGAGGAAATCATGGCCGATGCGGCGGGCCGGACGGACACGATCCCTGTCTAGTGGTCGGACGCGGATGCTCCGCCGCATTCACCGCGCTGCGACACGAGTTTTGGTTCTGAAGATGATCGTTAGTGACACTGAAAAGGTCGTGCCACCGATGCCCGCCAGACCGACGCCCGCGATGGACGCACCCGACAACACCGGCCCGCGCGCGCGGGTAAATGCCGCCGCGCAACGCGGGACGCTCGTGGCGATGATCCTCGCCAGCGGCGTCGTCTTCCTCGATGGCACCGTGGTCAACGTCGCCCTGCCCACCATCGGGCGCGACCTCGCGGTCGGGCTATCCGGGTTGCAGTGGATCGTGGACGGCTATGCCCTCACCCTCGCGGCGCTCCTGATCGTCGGCGGCTCATTAGGCGATCACTACGGGCGCAAGCGGCTGCTCACCATCGGCTTGATCGGATTCGGGGCGGCGTCCGTGGCGTGCGGCCTCGCGCCCTCGGCAGCCGTGCTCATCGTCGCCCGGATGGCGCAGGGGGTGGCGGGGGCGCTGCTCGTGCCGGAGGGGCTGGCGATCATCGCCGCCGTCTTCGAGGATGACGCTGAGCGCGGGCAGGCAATCGGCGCGTGGACGGGCTGGGGCGGCATCCTCGCGGTGATCGGGCCGTTCGTCGGCGGGGCGCTCGTCGATCATTCCTCGTGGCGGTGGGTCTTCTTCATCAACGTGCCGCTCATCGTCGTCACGCTCCTGCTCGTCGCCCGCTTCGTGCCGGAGACGCGGGACACCGAGGCCCCGAAGCGGCTCGACTTTCTCGGGGCGGCGCTCGCCATTCTCGGCCTCGGCGGCGTCTCGTACGGGCTGATCGAGGGGCCGAATGGCGGCTGGACATCCCCGGCGATCCTCGCCGCGCTGATCGGCGGGGTGGTCGCGCTCGGATGCTTCGTCGTCGCGGAGGCGCGGGTGCGCAGCCCGATGGTGCCGCTCGCGCTCTTCCGGGTGCGCAATTTCTCCGGGGCGAACCTCGCCACGCTCGGCGTCTACGCGGCGCTCGCGGGGGCATCCTTCTTCATCGTGATCTATGTGCAGACCGTGCTGCACTACTCCGCCCTCGCCTCCGGCGCGACCCTGCTGCCCCTCTCGGCGCTGATGCTGCTCTTCGCCGCGCGCTTCGGCAGGCTCTCCGGGCGGTACGGCCCCCGGCGGTTCATGGCGGTCGGGCCGGCGATCATCGGCGTCGCGTTCCTGATTTTTTGCCTGGTCACGCCGGGGACGGGCTACTGGACGGCGATCTTTCCCGCCGCCGTGCTGCTCGGCGTCGGGCTGTGCGTCACCGTCGCGCCGCTGACGAGCACGGTGATGGGCAGTGTGCCGTCGCACAACAGCGGCATCGCCTCCGCGATCAACAACGTCGCCGCCCGCGTGGCAGGGCTGCTCGCCGTGGCCGGCCTGGGCGTCGTCGTCTCGCTCGTCTTCGCGGCGGGAGTGGACGAGCGGGCGCAGGGGTTGCCGCCGCAGGCTGCGGGCATCGTGCGGGACGCGGGCAGGAGCGGCTCGGCAGCGACCCCGCGTGATACCCCGCCCGAGGCGACTGCCGCCATCGCGGACGCCTACACCGTCGCGTTCCACCGGGCGATGCTCGCGTGCGCCCTGCTCTCGTTCGCCAGTGGCTTGATCGCGCTCGTCATCATCCGCGACCCCGCGCCACACAGGGAGAACGCGCCCGCTCCCGCGACGGCGGGGGACTGAGCGCGCGCACTCCTTTCAGACACAATTCCGTGACGAATCGTTCAACGCTTTGTGACAGCGAAGCGGCATCATTATTGCGGCGCACCGATTAGTCGGGCGCATGGGCGATGATGAGGAGAATGCATGATGGCGTCGAATATGACTGCTTCCCCGGTGGCGCTTTCCCGCCGACGATTCCTGACCCTTGTGACTGCCACTGCGGCATCGACCGCGCTCGCGGCGTGCAGCAGCGG
>JBBSII010000488.1:0-4012 GCA_038232175.1 Thermomicrobiales bacterium | reverse complement strand
GCACCGCCCGGAAATTGAAGCGTTCATGAACTCGGTCGCCTTTCTGAAGTGAGAGCGACACCACGCGCATGAGGGGTGCTTGTGAAAATTGGGGTGATCCTGCCGAATCCCGGCGCGCTGGTCGATTTGCCGACCCTCCTGACGGAGATGGGTCGCGCTGAGGAGCGCGGGATGCAGAGCATCTGGGTTGCCAATGTCCCGCGCGGGTTCGACGCACTGACGCTGCTCGCGCTGGCGGGGCAGCACACGCGCACCGTGGAACTCGGCACTTTCGTCGTGCCGACCGACCCCCGGCATCCGGTCGCGCTGGCGCAGCAGGCCCTGACGACGCAGGCGGCGACGGGCGGTAGGCTCGTGCTCGGCATCGGGCTGAGTCACCGGGTGGTCATGGAAACGGGTCTGGGTTTCGATTGGTCGCACCCGATCCGCCACATGCGCGAATACCTCCAATGCCTGACGGGCTTCCTCGCGGGCGAGACCGTCACCTTCGCGGGGGAGGAGTTCCACATCACGAACTTCGTGCTCTCCGTTCCGGGCGGCACACCCCCGCCCGTGCTCGTCGCCGCCCTCGGTCCGCAGATGCTCCGGCTCGCGGGGGCGCACGCCGACGGCACCGCGATCTGGATGGGCGGGGTGCAGTATCTCGCCGCCCACGCCGTGCCGACGATCAGCGCCGCCGCGCGGGATGCGGGCAAGGCCGCGCCGCGCGTCGTCGCGGGCCTGCCCGTCTGCGTGACGGACAACGCGACGACGGTGCACGCGGAGGTTGATCGCGTCTTCGCGCGCTACGGGCAACTTCCCTCATACCGCGCCGTGCTCGACAAGGAGGGCGCGGCGGGTCCTGCGGACGTGTCGCTGATTGGCGACGAGGAGACGGTGCTCGCCGGCCTGTGCGCACTCGCGGACGCGGGCGCGACGGACCTCGTCGCCGCCGTCCACACGCCCGCCGGTGAGAGCGCCGCGCGCACGTACGATCTGCTGGAACGGTACACCGCAAGCGGCTGATCGCGCCTTAGAATCTGCGCCATTCCCTACACCATTTTGCCCCTTCCTGAGCCGGGAAGGGGCGTTTCTTTGCCCGCAGCCCGCGAACGCGATGACACAACTGTAAGCGATTCCGGCCCCATGCGTCAGATCCGCGGTTGATGGGCCGTGCCATCATGGCGGCACTGTCCCGCCAACGGTAGTGGCGTGCGACGCGAGCAGGCGAAAATTATGGCGGAGACTGGGGCGCCGGAAGGAGGAGGGAGACGAGCGCAATCAGCGGGTCCACGTCAGTGCGGACGTTTAAGCAGGCGCGGTAACGTCGGACGCGCGCGATCGCGCGAACGCGGAATCGTGCTGTGGTGAACTCGGGAAACAGAAATAGGAGGAGAGAATTGCGTAAAACATCGGTGGCGCTCTTTCTTATCATGACCGTCGCATTCGGCGCGGTGAACGCGCAGGCGGCGGGGGACTTCGCGCACCCACTCTTCCGCGTCCAGTGGCAGCGCAACGAACGGCATTTCGTGAACTACTGGGGACCGTCAGTTGCGGAACGGATGGAGCCGTACGCGGAAGCGCCGGGTGGGCAGCGGCTCGTGCAATACTTCGACAAGGGCCGCATGGAGTTAACCGATCCGGGCACGGCCACCGTGACGAATGGTCTTCTCGCGAAGGAACTCGTCACCGGGCAGGTTCAGTTGGGGGACGACACATTCCGCGCAAAGAATCCGCCGCAGGTGCCAATTGCCGGCGACCCAGACGGCATCGGGCCGACCTACCGCTGGCTGAACCAGAAGGGGAAGGTCGTCTTCGAGGCGACGCAGAAGCGCCTCGGCACGCGGACGAACATCGCGGTCACGCAGGACGGTGACATCGTCATCAACGACCTGAAGCCGGGCAATGGCCCCTTCTCGATTGCCGCGTATGACCGGGAGACCCGGCACAACGTCATGGATGCGTTCGCGGGCTTCCGGGACAACGTCGGTCTGGAGACGCTCGGTTACGCGGTCTCGGAGCCATTCATCGCGAAGTTCACGGTGGGCGGCGTCAACCGCACCGTCGCGGTGCAGGTCTTCGAGCGGCGCATCCTCACTTTCACCGAAGCGAACCCGGACGAGTTCAAGGTGGAGTTCGGCAACATCGGTCTGCACTACGAGAACTGGCGGCACTAAATTCGCCCGTTCGCGCGGTATGAATCGCGGCCTGGTTCCCGATGGAGCCGGGCCGTTTCGTATGTTTATCCGGTGGCGTGTGCTGCTGCCCGCGTCACTCCATTTGGAACGGCAACAGAGACTATTCGATCTCGACGCCCGCCGCGTCACCCCGCCCGACAACGGCGACCGGTGGCGGAGGGCGTGATGACCGGCCACGCACCGTCTCCGGCGCGAAGAGCGCGAAGACGGTGACGGCAACCACGAACATACCCGCAGTGATGAGAAGCGCGGTACCCGGCCCGGCGACATCGCTGATCCAACCGAGTAGGAAGGGGCCGACGACATACCCCGCGTCCGCGAGCGTCAGGTAAATGCCCATCGTCACGCCGTTCGCGCCCGGTGGCGCCATGTCCGCCGCGTAGGCCGCTGGTGCGGAGCCGCCCACGCCACCGCCCAAACCCCAGAGGAACATGCCGAGGATGTACGTCGGGTAGGTGAATGCCAGCGCGAGGCAGGCGAATGACGCACCGCAGACGATGGTGCTCGGGATGATGCCGCCCTTGCGCCCCCAGCGATTCATCAGCAGCGTGGACGCGGGGATGGTGACGAAATTCATCAGGGTGGCGACGCTGATCGCGAAGCCTGTCGCAGACGCACTCAGGCCGAGGCGATCCCGCCCGAGGATCGGCACGACGTTGAAGAGCGCGCCCGTCCGCGCGAAGAACTGCGTGAAGGTGACGAGGCCGATCAGTAGGAAGCCGCGCTGCCGCAGGAGCAACCGGAGGGCCGGCCCCATCCGCATCATCGTCGTCTGCGCCGCCGCCGCGCGGGCACGGGCGCGCTCCCGCGTCTCCGGCACCTTGAGGAAGCAGATCAGCCCCGCGAGCAGGCTCAGTGCGCCGAACCCGTAGAAGGGCGCGCGCGTGCCGAAGGCGTCCGCGACGACCCCGCCGACCGATGGGCCGACCCCGACGGCGCAGAGGAAGACGGCCTGATAGATGTTCATGATCCGGGCGCGCGTCTGCGGCGTCGTGATGTCCGCCAAAACGACCTGCGCCCCTGTCAGCACGGTCGCCGCGCCGACGCCACCGATGAAGCGGAAGAAGATGAGCAGCCAGAACGACCCGGCGAACCCGCAGAGGATGCTACCAACCGCAGTGATCAGTTCGCCGACGATGATGACCTTGCGCCGCCCCAATCGCTCCGCGAGGCCACCCATCGGCAGGTCGAACAATAGCCGCCCGAGGCCATAGACGCTGATCACCAGCCCCGCGAGCGCCTGCGACACCCCGAATGAGCGCGCGAACGTCGGCACAATCGGCACGATGCTGCCGAAGCCGAGTTGGTTCACCCCGACGACGAGGCAGAGCCAGCCGAGCGTCCGATACGTTGCATCGAGCGAGCGTAGAGACTGGAATCGTGCCTGCATCCGCCACCTCATACGCCGGTTGCCATTCGTGACCACCGCAGTATGCACGATGATGGAGCGACTGTCGTGTGCGGGGGTATTTCGATGGCGAGGCGGGATGGAGCGGATGTGGACAAGCGAAGGTCAGATGGCCTAACATGGACCTGTCCACGAAAGCGGGGTAACTTCATGGCTGCGGTTGTGGCCGCGCTCACGCTGCCGTACAGTCAGGGGCAGACGGAGGGGCGCGTGAACCGGTTGAAGCTGATCAAACGGTCGATGTATGGGCGCGCCAAGTTTGATCTGTTGCGGCAACGGGTGCTCGACGCGAGCACATCGTGATGTCTTGGAGGATCATCGGCAGTTCACACAATCCTCGGAAGAGCCACGAAACCGGGTCAACTCCAGCACGGTAATAAATCTGGGTCTCGGATTTTGCTGAAAATAAATTGTTTACCCATTAATT
>JBBSII010000487.1:0-4019 GCA_038232175.1 Thermomicrobiales bacterium | reverse complement strand
CTGGCGGCGGTCGCGCAGCTCGGCGTCCCGGAGATCGCCGACTGGTGCGCGGTGGACATGCGCGCGGAGACCGGCGCAATCGAGCAACTCGCGATCGCCCACGTCGATCCGGCGCAGGTGGAGTGGGCGCGGGAGTTGAACGCGGCGAACCCGCCCGACCCGGATGCGCCGACCGGGGTGCCGCATGTCCTGCGGACGGGGCAATCGGCGTTCTACCCCGAGATCACCGACGCGATGCTCGTCGCGTCCGCCCGCAGCGAGGAAGAACTCGCCCTTGCCCGCAGGCTCCGCCTCACCTCCATCATGGTCGTACCCCTCGTCGTGCAGGAGGAGGTGATCGGCGCGATGACCTTCGTCTCCGCCGAGTCGGGCCGTCGCTACACGCGGGCGGATCTGGCCATGGCGGAGGAGGTTGCCAGCCGCGTCGCCCTGGCCGTCGCCAACGCGCGGCTCTACCGCGAGGCGCAGCGCGCCATCGCGGTGCGCGACGAGTTCATGTCCCTCGCCTCGCACGAACTCAAGACACCGGTGACGAGCCTGAAAATGCACACACAACTCCTGCAGCGCCAGGCGGCGCGGAGTGGCGAGACGGACCGCGCCGAGCGGTTCGCGAAGATGGATCGGCAGATCGACAAGCTGACCGGGTTGATTAACGACCTGCTCAACATCGCGCGCGTGCAGGGCGGGCAACTGGAGTATGTGGACGAGCCGCTGGACCTCGAAGCGGTGGTGCGTGAGGCGACCGATACCATCCAGCCGACAAGTCCGACGCACGCCATCTGCATCGAGGGGCACATCGACGCGCCGGTGCGCGGGGACAGCGAGCGGATCGGGCAGGTCATCACCAATCTGCTGACGAACGCCATCAAGTATTCGCCGCACGCCGACCGCGTGATCGTGCGCCTCGGGCAGCAGGGCGGTGACGCGGTCGTCAGCGTGCGGGACTTTGGCATCGGGATTGCGGCGGAGCATCAGCAGAACGTCTTTGACCAATTCTTTCGGGTGAGCGACCCCTCCGAGAAGACGTTTCCCGGCCTCGGCCTCGGGCTGTACCTCGCGCATGAGATCGTCAAACGGCACGGTGGCGCGATGCGTGTGGAGAGCGTGATCGGGGAGGGCGCAACATTTACCTTCACGTTGCCGTTACAACAAGGGAACGATGTGGACGACGCGCGGAGTTAACGGGAGGAATGCCAGGTGAGCGCAACCGAAAAACGTGTACTCGTCGTCGATGACGACCCGGACATCCTCGACGCGATCCGGTTCACCCTCGAGGACGAGGGGTACGCGGTCGCCACGACGGAGAAGGGCGAGTACGCGGAGAATCTGCACGACGGCAACAGCGGCCTGCCGGACCTCATCATCCTCGATGTGCTCCTCTCCGGGAAGGATGGCCGGACGATCTGCGGGAACCTCAAGAGCAGGCATGACACCCGGCACATCCCGATCATCATGATCTCCGCCCATCCCGGCGCCGCGCGATCCGCCAGGGAGGTCGGCGCGGACGACTTCCTCGCCAAGCCGTGGGACATCGACGCCCTAATCGCGATGGTGGAGAAGCACGTAGCCTGAGAGCCGGTTAATTTCCTCACCCTCCCCCTCCTTCGCCCGAACGCTTCGATAACGGTGAGATCACGGCGGCGATGGAGAGGGAAGGGGAAATAGTCGTTCAATCGGATAGCGGCAGAGCATCGAAGGGGAGAGCGCGCATGATCGTTGTGGACAGTCATTGCCATGTCTCGCCATCGTGGTACGAGCCGGTCGAGACGCTGCTGCATCAGATGGATTGGTACGGCGTGGCGCACGCCGTGCTGATCCAGATGCAGGGGCAGACAGACAACGACTACCAGTTCGCCTGCGTCGAGCGGTTCCCCGGCCGGTTCGCGCCCGTCGTGCTGCTCGATACCGCCCGCCCGGACGCGACGGAGACGCTGCGGCGGCTCGCGGAGCGAGGCGCGAGCGGGGTGCGCCTCAAGCCGACGACGCGCTCGCCGGGCGAGGACCCGCTCGCCATCTGGCGCGCGGCGGGCAGCCTCGGGCTGGCGGTCAGTTGCGCCGGTGCGAGCGCGGAGTTCGCGTCGGAAAGTTTCGCGCAAGTGGTGTCGTCCGTGCCGGAGGTGCGCATCGTACTGGAGCACCTCGCCGGTGTCAGCCGCCCGGACGCGAGCGACACCGAGCGTGCCCTGCGTCGGCGGGCGTTCACGCTCGCCCGCTTCCCGAACTGCTCCATCAAGATCACCGGTTTGGGCGAGTTCTGCCCGCGCGCCCTGCCCGCGACGGGGCCGTTCCCCTTCGCGCGGCCCATCCCGCCGTATCTGACGGAGGCGTACGATGCCTTCGGCCCCCGCCGCATGATGTGGGGCAGCGACTACCCGCCCGTCAGCGCGCGGGAGGGATACGGCAACGCGCTCCGCCTGACGATGGCGCAGTTCGCGGACAAGAGCGCGGATGATCGTGCGTCGATCTTCGGGGGCACGGCACGGGCGATTTTCCCGCCGCGCGGTTGACAACGCGCCAGGAAACCAATACGCATCGATGCATCACCGGCGGTGCAATCCGAACAGAAGGGAGCGAGGGTGTGACGACGATTCGTGCGGTGCGCTGCTTTCAGGTCTCCGGGCATGGTGAATCACTGTCGCCGGAGGAGCGTCAGTCGCAAATGCTGGACATTTACCCGGAGTTCGCCGCCCGTGGCCCCGTCAAGGCGAGCGACCGGATCGAGGCGATCTACGTCGAGATCGAGACGGACGAGGGCGCACGCGGTCTCTTCGGGCCGATCTTCCCGGAGTCCGCCCTCATCATCAAGGAGCGGCTCGTCCGGCACCTGATCGGGCGGGACCCGCTCGCGGGCGAGTACCTGTGGGACATCATGTACCGGCAGGACCGGCACGCCCGCAAGGGCAATCAGATGATGGCGATCAGCGCGGTGGACTGCGCCCTCTGGGACCTGCGCGGCAAACTGCTCGGTCAGCCCGTCTACCGCCTGCTCGGTGGGCCGACGCGCGCGCACGTCCGCTGCTACGCCTCCATGCTCGGCCATTCGCTCGATCCCGGCCTCGTGCGGGAGCGGGCGCAGGCGATGGTGGCGGCGGGGTACACGGCGCAGAAGTGGTTCTTTCGTTACGGCCCGAGCGACGGCCTCGCCGGGATGGAGCGGAATGTCGCCCTCGTCCGCGCGGTGCGCGAGGCGGTCGGGCTGGAGGTCGAGATCATGCTCGACGCCTTCATGGGCTGGGACGCGACGTACACCATCCGCATGTTGGAGCGGATCGCGGAGTACCGCCCGCGCTGGATGGAGGAACCCGTCCCGCCGGATCGGCTCGGCGACTTCGCGATGATCCGCCGCGCCACGAACATCCCTATCGCCACGGGCGAGCATGAGTACACGCGCTGGGGCTTCCTCAGCCTCTTGCAAGCGGAGGCGGTGGACGTGCTTCAGGCGGACCCCGACTGGTGCGGCGGCATCAGCGAACTGGTGAAGATTTGCGCGCTCGCCTCCGCCTACGGGCGGCAGGTCGTGCCGCATGGCCACTCGCTCCACGCCGCCGTTCACGTCATCGCCGCGCAATCCCCCGCCACCTGCCCGATGGCGGAATACCTGCTCCGCTATCAACCGGACAAGCAGCACTTTCACACCGAGACGATGCAACCCGAGGGCGGCGTGATTGCCCTCCCGACCGTGCCCGGTCTCGGCTTCGCCATCGATGATGCGAAGGTCGAGGAGCACGTCGAACTTTTCTGATGCGTGCGAGAGGACTTGACGAAGGATCAGGCACAACAGTATTGTTGTGTCATGGTGCCATCATTCATGCGATCGGGAATCTCCCTCCCGGGATACACAAGGGGACGTGGGATGAGTTCGTGGCACGCTACGGCGCTACCCCGCATCGATTAACGCTACTGGCCGGTCTCAAAGCGGCTCTGGATGCGCTGCATATCGCTTGACCTGCTACCCGAAGTGTGACCAGGCATTCTGTGAGACATCCGCTTGCCAGATGGTATGTGCATAGACCGGTGCT
>JBBSII010000486.1:0-4025 GCA_038232175.1 Thermomicrobiales bacterium | reverse complement strand
GTGGAGCGCCTGCGCCGCCTGGACGCAGGAGTAGTCGAACTCGATCCCCTGCCCGATGCGGATCGGGCCGCTGCCGATCACGACCGCCTTCGGCCCCGGCAGCGGCTCGGCCTCGTTCTCGTCCTCGTACGTCGTGTAGAAATACGGCGTCGCCGCATCGAACTCAGCGGCGCATGTATCGACCATCTTGCAGACCGGCACGATGCCCGCCGCCCGCCGCCGCGCCGCGACATCACCCTCCGGCGTGTCGGTCAACCGGGCGAGCCATGCGTCGCCGAACCCCGCGCGCTTCGCCTCCCATAGCAGTTGATCGGTCAGCGGCTCGCGCCGGATGCGGCCTTCCATCGTGACAATGGCGGCGAGGCGGCGCAGGAACCAGATGTCGATGCTGGTGTCTGCCGCGAGGGTCTCCGTCGTCACGCCATGGCGCAGGCAGGCCATGATCGCCCAGAGCCGCTGGTCGTTCGGGCGGCGAACGAGATCATCGAGGAGCGCGCCACCGTCCGGCCCGCTCCACGTCGCCTCCTCCCAGCCGAGGTCCCGGTCGTCCCATTCGAGCGAGCGCACCGCCTTCTGCATCGCCGCCTCGAACGAGCGATCGATCGCCATCACCTCGCCCGTCGCCTTCATCTGCGTGCCGATGGTGCGCTCCGCTCGGTAGAATTTGTCGAACGGCCAGCGCGGAATCTTGAGCACGCAGTAGTCGAGCGCGGGTTCAAAGGCGGCGGTCGTCTTCTCCGTGACGGCGTTCGGGATGTCCTTCAGCCGCTTGCCAATCGCGATCTTCGCCGCGACGCGCGCGATCGGGTAGCCCGTCGCCTTCGACGCCAGCGCGGACGAGCGGCTGACGCGCGGGTTCACCTCGATCACGTAGTACTGCGACGAGCGCGGGTCGAGCGCGAACTGGATATTGCACCCGCCCTCGATCTTCAATTCGCGGATGATCCGCAACGAGGCCGAGCGAAGCATCTGATAGTCGCGGTCGGAGAGCGTCTGCGACGGCGCGACGACGATGCTGTCGCCGGTATGCACGCCGACGGGATCGAAGTTCTCCATGTTGCAGATCGTGATGCATGTATCCGCGCCATCGCGCATCACTTCGTACTCGATCTCTTTCCAGCCGAGCAGCGAGCGTTCCAGCAGGATTTGATGGATCGGGCTGGCGTGGAGCCCCGCGAGCACTTTCTCGTCCAACTCGTCCCACGTCTGCGCGATGCCGCCGCCGGTGCCACCGAGCGTGTACGCGGGGCGAACGATCAGCGGCGGCGGGACGGAGAGGGCGAATTCGCGCGCCTCCTCCAGCGTGTGGCAAATCGCGCTGGCGATTGCCGGTTCCCCGAGGTCTTCGAGCGTCTCCTTAAAGAGCGCACGGTCTTCCGCCTTCTTGATCGCCTCGAGGGACGTGCCGAGCAGCCGCACATTGTATTGTTCGAGGATGCCCGCATCGGCCAATTTGACGGCGAGGTTCAGCCCCGTCTGGCCGCCGAGCGTCGGCAGGAGGCCGTCGGGCCGCTCGCGCTGGATGATCCGCTTGAGCACATCCACCGTCAGCGGCTCGATGTAGACGACGTCCGCCACGTCCTCATCCGTCATGATCGTCGCGGGGTTGGAATTAACCAGGACGACGCGCACGCCCTCCTCGCGCAAGGCGCGGCACGCCTGCGTCCCCGCGTAATCGAACTCCGCCGCCTGCCCGATGACGATGGGGCCGGAGCCGATGACAAAAACCGTCCTGGGCATCGCGGGCGTCGTCACGAGTCTGCTACTCCTTAGCCGATCAGGAGATCGGCGATCCGGGTGATCGGCGGGAACCGGTCGAAATCCGAGTGCGGGATTGACGCGAGGGTGACGTAGTTCAGGCGCAACCGGCCGAGTTCCAGTTCCCGGTACGGCGCGAGAATATCCGCGACTTGCTTCGTCGGGTACTGCGTGTGGTAGTAGCAGAGCGACAGGTGCGGCAGGTACGGCGGCGCGTTGACCTTGTCCGCCCGATCCTGCGGCGCTTCGCCCTGCGACGCGGGGCTTTCGGTGGAAAGGGCCGATTCCCCGAACCCCGGCAGGCCGATCTGGTGGATCGAGCGCACCAGCGTGTCGCGCAGGGATGCCAGCCCGTTCGACTGGTCGTGCACCTCGGCGAACGCGGCGTTGCCGAACGAGTTGACGCCGCGCACATTGAGCATCAGCGGCTGCACATCGCGGAGCGCGCGGCTCGTGCGGTCCATGATGCGCGCGATGTTGCCGGTCGTCGTGCGGATCGCCGATTCGAGACCAATGCCAAGCACGGTGATGTGGAAATAGTGCGAGGGGATCACATCGTCGATCCCCGCCGCCGTCAACGCCTCCCGCACCGGGCGGGTCGCCTCGACAATTGCGTGGCTCGTGACGGGAATCAGGAACGCGACGTACGCAGACTTCGCCGTGTTGGCACGCTGCGTCGCGTCGTACGCGCTCTCGTCCTGTGTCGTCGCACGGCTCGTGAACTGCTGCCATGCCTCATCATAGGTGGTCGCGAAGGGTTGTGTGGCTGTCATGATGCGGTTGCTCCTCCAGGTACCGTCTCCGGCGAACAGCGATACTGCGGGCAGGATACCACGCAACGATGCCAGAATGCCCTCATTACGCCCCTCCGAGCGGGATGCGCCGCACCGTCTCCATCGGCGGGTAGGGCGTGCCGTTGCCGACGATGCGGACGAGTTCGATGGCATCGACGCGGAGCGACCCGAACGTCTCGCTGCGGTGGCTGGAAAGCGCGTCGGCGACCTGCCGCACTGAGTAGTCGCGGTCGTAATAGCAGATCGAGAGATGGGGCACGTAGGGCCGCTCCGGGTGCCGGACGGGCACCCAGTTCGCCGCGACGAGTGCATCAACCACGGCCCGCTGCATCGCGTGGAGCGGCGCGCCGTCGCTCGCTTCGTGCACCTCGATGAACGCTGCCCCGTGGAACGTATTCACCGCACCGAGCACCACCGAAAAGGGCGCGCATTCCGCGAGTGCGCCAGTTACGGCGGCACCCAGTTCATCGGCGATCTGCCCTGTCAGCCCGCCCTCACCGAGATTGCCGAGGCTCTGCACGGTGACGTGCAGGAACTCCGGTGGGATGACGTGCCCGATACCCGCGTCCGTCAGCGACTGTCGCACGGCGGCGATACGCGCCGTCGCCGCCGCGTCCGGCCGCAGGGCGAAGACGGAGAACGGCGTCGCCTGCGCGCTCCACAGATCGAAGATGCGCGTCGCCGTGGAAACGGTGGCGTCACCATCATGAGAATCGAGTATGGACGGGAATGCTGCCTCGGTCGTCAATTCGCCGCCTCCACTGTCGTATCCGGCTGCCGCGCGGCGCGATACGTCGCCACCATCGCGAGGAAGCGGTCGAAGAGGTCCTGGCTGTCCTGCGGCCCCGGCGCGCCCTCCGGATGGTACTGGATGCTGAACGCGGGCAGCGAGTCGTGCGACAACCCCTCCACCGAGCCGTCGTTGAGGTTCAGGTGTGCGACGCGCCAGCCGTTCGCGGTTGGGATGGAGTCCGGTTCCACCTTGAAGCCGTGATTCTGGCTCGTCACCCGCACCTGCCCGGTCATCAGGTCGAGCACGGGGTGATTGCCGCCCCGGTGGCCGAACGGCAAGCGGCTCGTCTGCGCGCCAATCGCGAGCGCGAGCAGTTGATGGCCGAGGCAGACGCCCGCGTACGGCGTGCCGTCATCCAGCACGCGGCGCACGGTATCGACCGCCGCCATCGCGTTCTCCGGGTCGCCGGGGCCGGGCGAACAGAGCAGCCCGTCGGGTGCGAGTGCGCGCACCTCCGCGTACGGCGTGTCGTGCGGCACGACGGTGACGCGGCACCCGCGCGCGACGAGCGACCGGACGATGTTCTCCTTCAAGCCGCAGTCGAGCACGACGACGTGCGGTCCATCCAGCACCCCGGCGTAATCGCGCGACGCGGGCGCGCTCACATCCCCTACCGCGTCGATGTCCGACGTGAGGCGGGCGCGGCGGGCGCGCTCGACCAACTCGGCGTCGCCCATCCC
>JBBSII010000485.1:0-4038 GCA_038232175.1 Thermomicrobiales bacterium | reverse complement strand
CGGTCCTACATGCAGCTCCGCCCGCACCTCCGCCGCGTCTACATGATCGTCGCGGATCTGCCAACCTATGGCCCCATCGCCGTCGGCCTCGGGTTCCGCACGGTGCCGGAGGCGAACGCCGTGCTCGATGGCACGACGTACCACACGGCGATGCTCGACTTCGGGCCGCAGTCCGTGGATGGCTGGCTTGCGGGTCTCGTCGCCGGTGAACTCGGCATCGCGGGGGAGGAATTGCTCGATGTCCCCGCGCGCGAACTCGTGCTGGACGGCGCGCGCGTGCCGCTCTCGCGGTTAGAGTTCGGGGTGATGCACTACCTCTGGGAGCGCCCCGGCATCGCGGTCAGCCGCAATATACTGCTCGAAGTGGTCTGGGGGACGGACTATGACGGCGGCAGCAATGTCGTGGACGCGGTGGTCCGGCTCCTGCGGAAGAAACTCGGCGAGCACGCATCGTGCATCGAGACGATCAGCGGCATCGGCTATCGCTTCCGCATCACTCCGATGTAAATCCCTGTGCGATGCAGGAGCGAATCGTGACGCAGACCGAAGCCCGCGCTACTATCTGGCGGGAAACCCTTATCGCATCGTTATGCAAGCATCACGCACCACTCATACAGAGACGGTACAGTGTCCGTGGTAGGGTGACACAGCAGGAAATGTTGACTCCCGCAACGCTTCCCCATCTTCCCCACGACGCCCCGCCACTCCTCTTCCCTCGCACCGATGGGGTACTCCCGGCCCCATCGGCGCATCTCTTTTCTCCCCGCCGTGCTACAATTCCGCCGACGGCACGGCAACGTCGCATCGCGACGCGAAGTAGGGGAGCGAACATCAATGGTAATCGACGGCAACGATGACGTGATCGGGCTGCGCCGCGCCAACCGCGCCACCGCCCGCCTCCTCAAGCATCTCGCGGGGATGGCGCGCCCCGGCGTGACGACGCGCGCGTTGGACGACTACGCAATGGCGTACATCGCGGACCTCGGCGCGGACCCCGTCTTTCACACTGAGGAAGGGTTCCCCGGCGCGATCAACACCTCCGTCAACGATGTCGCGATGCACGGCGTCCCCGGCGACTACCGCCTCAACGAAGGCGATGTGCTGAGCATCGACGCCGGGATGCTCCTGAACGGGTACTGCGGCGACGCGACGATCACCGTCGCCATCGGCACGGTCGATCCTGCGAAGCAGCGGCTGATTGACACCGCACGCGGGACGATGCAGGCGGGCATCGCAGCAGCGCGCACCGGCAACCGCGTCGGCGATATCGGCCACGCGATGCAGCAGTACGCGGAGTCGCGCGGCTTCGGCGTCTTTCGCAATTTCACCGGCCACGGCGTTGGCCACAAGATGCACGAAGCGCCGGAGATCCCCTTTGTCGGGCGTGCGAGCACCGGTCCCGTGCTCGAAGAAGGGCTGGTCATCACGATTGAACCCGTAATCGCGGAGCGCTCGTTCCGCTATCGGATCGACCCGGACGGTTGGAGCGTGCGCACGGTGGACGGCGGCTGGGCGGCGCAGTTCGAGCACACCGTGATCGTCACACGCAACGGCGCGCGGATTCTCAGCCAGGTCTGATCGCAGCAACCGATCAGCGGAAATGCACCGACGAGCAAACGCTTGATCGCGTCATGATTAGAGCAACCGACCCTGTTGCGCCGTCACGACGACCTCTTTCGCCTCGCGCTCGGCCTGCTTGATCGGCTTCAGTTCGTCCCAGTTCTGCCCCGCCTTCGCCTCGACATCGAGCGGCACGACGAGTTCGAACGCGCCCGTCATCGCCTCCGTGACGAGCGTGCAGGTGCGCTCCAACTCGCTCGCCGGGACTTCCAGCACGAGTTCATCGTGCACTTGCAGGAGCATCCTGCCGCGCAACCTCTCCCGCGCGAGCGCGTCACCGACGCGGATCATCGCCCGCTTGACGATGTCCGCCGCCGTGCCCTGAATCGGCGCGTTCATCGCGGCGCGCTCGGCGGCCTGGCGAATGTTCGGGTTGCGGGACTGCAACTCCGGGAAGTAGCGGCGGCGACCGAGTAGGGTGGAGACGTACCCCTTCTCCACCGCCTCCTCGCGGATGGATTCGGTTAACCGCTTCACGCCGGGGAAGCGCTCGAAGTAGACCTTGATGTATTCCCGCGCGGCGGACTGCGAGATGCCCGCGTTGTTCGCCAGCCCGAACGCGCTGATGCCGTAGATGATGCCGAAATTAACTGTCTTCGCGAGGCGGCGCGTGTCGGGATCGACGTTGTCGAACGGCACGCCGAACATCTCCGCCGCCGTCGCGGTGTGGATGTCCCGCCCCTCCTGGAACGCCTCCAGCAGCGCGGGGTCGCGCGACACATGGGCGAAGATGCGGAGTTCGATCTGCGAGTAGTCGCAGGCGAGCAGCACCGCCGGCTCGCCGTCGAAGATCGTCGTCTCCGGCGTGTTCCCCGCGACGAAGGCGTGCCGCACCTCCCGCCCGACCTCCGTGCGGATCGGGATGTTCTGCAGGTTCGGGTCGCTCGACGAGAGCCGCCCCGTGGACGCGACCGCCTGATTGAATGAGGTGTGCACGCGCCCCGTCTCCGGGTTAATCAGGAGCGGCAGCGCGTCGACGTACGTCCCCTTCAACTTCGACAACTGGCGATATTCGAGGATGTCCTTGACGATCGGGTGCTCCCACTGCAACGGCTCCAGCACGTCCGATGCGGTGCTGTATCCCGTCTTCGTCTTCTTGCCGTGCGGCAGGCCGAGTTCGTCGAAGAGCACCGCGCCGAGCTGCATCGGCGAGTTGATGTTGAACGGGTGCTTCGCCAGTTCATAGACATCGGCGGCGAGTTTGGCCATCTCCTCGTCCAGCCGCCGCGAGAGGATGTGCAGGTACCCCGCGTCCACCGTGATGCCGGTGCGCTCCATCCCCGCGAGAATCGGCACCAGCGGCAACTCGATCTCGTCCAGCAGGTGCAGAATCTCGCGCTTCTGCAGGTCATCACGCAACGGGGCGACGAGCGCGTTTGTCGCGTAGGCATCGGCGGCGGCGTACGGGGCGGCCTGCGGCACCGGCACCTGCGCCATCGTCACCTGCGCCTTGCCCGTGCCGATGAGCGCCGTGATGTGCGTCATCTCAATGCCGAGGCGCGTGAAGGCGAGTTCCTTCAGCCCCACCGATGTCTCGCCGAGCAGGTACGCCGCGAGCATCGTGTCGAAGACGAGGCCGTGCAGTTCCAAGCCCGCCCGCTCGAATGCGAGGATGTCGAACTTCGCGTTGTGCGCAACCTTCGAAATTGTCGGGTCCGCGAAGATCGGGCCAAGATGCTCGCGCACCTCCGGCACGCTCAACTGCTCCTCCGCGAGGTAGTGGCCGACGGGCAGGTACCACGCCTCCTTGCCGTCCACCGCGAGCGAGATGCCGACGAGCGCACCCGTCACCGGGTTGACGCTCGTCGTCTCCGTATCGAACGCGAACGTCCCCGCCTCCCGCAGCCGCGCGGCGAGGGCGGGCAGGTCCGCCGCCGCCGTTACCACCGTGACGAGGTGGTCATGGTCGCCATGGTTCGTCGTCTTCTGCGCGGAGGCATGCTCCGGCAGTTTCGTGAGCAGGGAGCGGAACTCCAACTCGCGGAAGAGGTTGACGACGCGCTCGCGGTCGTACTCGTGCGTGCGGCACGCTTCGAGGTCGAGTTGCAGGTCCACGTCCGTCACAATCGTCGTCAGCACCTTGCCTCGCAGCGCCTCCTCGTAGTGCGGCTTGATGAGGTCGCGGATGCGCGGCGGGTTGATCTCGTCCAGATGGTCGCGCCACTCCTCCAGCGGGCCGAACTGCTGGAGCAGGGCGGTCGCGCTCTTCTCACCGATCCCCTTTATCCCAGGGATGTTGTCGCTCTTGTCGCCCACGAGCGCCTTGTAATCCGCCACGAGCGGCGGCGCGAACCCGTACCGCTCGACGGTCTTCGCCATGTCGTAGATACGGAAATCCGAGAAGCGATTCTGCGTGCCGGGCAGAACGACATTCACGCCGTCGTCGGAGACGAGTTGCAGCGTGTCGGTGTCGCCCGT
>JBBSII010000484.1:0-4039 GCA_038232175.1 Thermomicrobiales bacterium | reverse complement strand
GGCATGTCCCCACCGTTCGGTCGAATTCGGCGGTTATCCACGGGCCATGTGGATAGGTGGATAACTCATCGACTTAATTGGGGAAGTGAATTATCCGATTGCGATGGGCCAAAACGCCCTTCTCCCCACTATCCACCGCCCCTACGGCGACGACGATATTCCTGATCCTTTTCATAAAGGGAATTCCACAAACATCCTCATGCTCCGTCCACACGAGAGATTTTTTGGTGGAGCGTCCCACTTGCACGCGGCACAGGCGACGAAGAAAACGTCGCTGCGTCGCTGTCGGACCTGATGAGGATGATGGTATCGTATGGCATGAGTGAACCAAGGTGCACGGCGGGATCAAACGCGAATGTCTGACGTGCCAACGAGGACTGCGGCGATTCCAAGGCCGGAAACATTGCGGCGAATCCGATTCGCGACATGGGGCGTTTTTCTGATTGCGGCCGCGACCTTTCTGCTGCTGATGAGCGGCCATATCTACGCCCGCGATGAGGAAACGCTCTATCAGATGACCGACGGCATCGCGCGTCACGGCGTCCCGCTCGTTTCGTCGGAGGTCTGGGGGATCGTCGATAGCGCCGCGCCGAGCAAGAATAGTTTGCGCCCGACGAGTTACGCGCCGGGGCAGGCACTCCTCGCACTCCCATGGTACGGGCTTGGCCGCATCGTGGGAGCGGTGGGTGGGGAACGGTACGCGGTCTATCTCACCCGTTTCTGCATGCTCGCATTCAATGCCTTCGTCACCGCCGCGCTCGTCGCGCTGCTCTTCCGGTTCGCGGTCGCGCTCGGATATCGGATGCGGGTCGGTGTCGCGCTCGCGGCCTGCTACGGCCTCGCGACATTCGCCGCGATTCAGGCGCGGACCTTTTTTGCGGAACCACTGACGGCACTCCTCGCGTTCCTCGCGTTCTTCCTCCTCTGGCAGTCCGGTGACGGTGAAGGGTCGGGGTGGCGACAACGTACGCTGCTCGCTGGCTCCGGCTTCACCATCGGGTTCGCGCTGCTCGTGAAGATTCACGCGGCGCTCTTTCTTCCCGCCCTCGCCCTCGCCCTTGTGCTCCCCGTGTTCCCCTCGATACAGGGGGTCGCGGACAGGGCCGTGTGGCGGTCAGCGCTCCTCCGTAGCATCTGGTGGGGGATCAGGTTCGCGCCACCCGTGATCGCCTTGCTCCTGTACAACCGGTGGCTCTACGGCGGCCCGTTCACGACGGGGTACGGCGACAGCCCGAACGTCTTCACCACCCCGCTCGCGACGGGGCTGCACGGGCTGCTCTGGAGCAGTGGTAAGGGTCTCATCTGGTATGCCCCACCGCTCGCCTTCGCCATCGTCGGGGCGCCCCGCTTCGCTCAGCGATTCCCGCGTGCAGGGGTCGCGGTCCTCTGCGCCGCCCTCCTTAACATCCTCTTCTATGCGCGGCTGGCGTACTGGCACGGCGATGGGTCCTGGGGACCACGCTACCTGCTCATCGTCCTGCCGTGGCTGATGCTCCCGGCGCTCCCGACGCTGGATCATCTGCTGAACCCCGGACGGAGCGCCACGGCAGTCGCGGCGCGTGGAGTTGCGGTGGCAATTGTTCTCGCTGGCGTGCTCATCCAGTCGCTCGCCCTCACGGTCAGTTTCGACACGCCGATCATCGCGACGAATGACCGGGCGCGACACTTCACACCGTCGCAATCGCCCATCGTCGTCTCGTACCGAACCGCGCGCACCCGGTTCGCCACCTGGCGAGCGGACCGGAACCCCCCGACAAATTCCTTCACACTCGCGGAGGGGCTGTACCCGTCGGAAGGCGACCACGCGGCGCTCTTTCCCCGCTGGACGGCGGGCAGCGCGCATGTGACCCTCAATCCCCAGCGTGGCGCGGCATTGCACATTAAACTGACCTACTTCGATCATCGCCCCGCCGCATTGCGTACCGCAGCGACGCCGGTCGTTGTCACGCTCGGAAAAGAAACGCTAAACCCCGGCGATCGTCTCCCCATCGCCCCGGCCAATGAAGGGTACATCCTCGCGTACGATGTTCCCCCGGCAACCCTCCAGGCCACTGATGACCGCCTCACCATCGACGCCCCGATGTGGAACCCATCGCGCACCGGCGTCGGCGACCGCGACGAGGACCTGGGAATCTTCATCAACAATCTGGAAATCTGGGCGGACGGTGTCCCGCTGACCGCACGGGAGCGGACGATGGTGCCGCCCGTGCCGGAGACGCCCCGCAATGTCTGGGTCTGGGCGAACTATCCGAACTTCCCGCATCTGCTCGATTGGTGGCCCATCCTGCTGGTCGATACCGAGATGCCGCGCGGCCTAACAGCAGCGATGTTCGGCGCGATGCTGGGAACGGTCGCGCTGCTCTTCAGTGGCGGCGCCTGTTGCCTTTGGACGGGGCGACGCACCGGGGTGCGGGAAATCGGCCCTCCGATTCCCGTGGCAGTGCGGCAGTTGTGACCCGCTCATCGGCGCCCGAAGCCGCCGCAACGACCGATTGGTCGCCGCTTCTCCTCAGTAACGTGTCGGGTGCCACTCGCAACGCAAAAACACGGATTTTCCGCATTGGGATGGAAAAACATCCATATGGGGTTATGCACCATTTCGTGGACAGCGTGGATAAGTTTTGCGGGCTGTACGTGCGCGGTGCGCCGACGATCTAGCCGAGCCAGCGATGCAAGTCGCGGTGCACGCTCCAGAGAATCTGGAGGATGGCGACCGTGAAGATCACCGAGAAGACGACAATGAAGATATCGCGCCCGGCCTTCACCGGCCGCGTGGCAAAATTGTACACCGGGACGACAAACGCGCCATAAAAGACGCCAATCGCCAGCAGCACAAAGATGATATTGAGCGCGACCGTCATGGGCACCCCGTTCCCGTGCTACATGGCGTCGCCACTCCGCGCACGCCGTAACCGGTGCAGTGTACCGACCCAACCGTAGCGCGACAAGGCGAACACGGCGCGCTCGGCGATCTGCACGAGAGGAACTGCCTTGCATCATGCCGTTGCGCTCTTGACACACGAATGTATGATGAGTGCACTCGTAACAAGCAAAGACCGTCGTTCGAGCGGGATCCAGGCCATTAAGTGATGAATACTCCTGATCGACCGGACTGCACACGTTCGGCTATTCCGACCTATTGCGGGAACTGTCCGACGACGAGAGGAGGGGCGTCAGCACTCACCGCGACGATCTCTTCAGCGCATTCGTCCATCCCGTTCACCGGATTCTGCCCCATATTTGACAACAGCCCGGAAAACCAGTACATATGCTGCCGCCTTATGAAAAAACGCCGCGCCGGGTTAAGCGCTCCGGCGATGGCGTAAGCCCAGGCCGGGACCGTCACTTTGGGGCCGATGAAGAAGGAGGAGGTGCCGAAAAGGCGGGTCATAGAGCGCTCATCGCAGTGGTTCGGAGACATGCAACAGGACTGTCGATTTTTACGGGAATCATCGGAGGAATCATGAACGCACGTTCGACATGGAGCGGAGCAAAATGGGGCCGCGTGACATCGTTCGAGCTGCTCGCATTGGTACTTCCCCTCCTGCTCGCCGCCTGCGGCGGTAGCAGCACAACCGCGACGACCGCCGCGACGACCGTTACTGGCGCGGCGACAACCGCGAACGGCACGACGGCGGCGACGAAGCCCGCCGCGACCGCCGGGAGCACCACGGCGGCGAGCACCACGGCTCCCGCAGCGACGACCACCACCGGCTCCGCCGTCGCCCCTGCCAGCACAAGAGCCGCCGCTTCGACGACCGCCGGCGCGACGACAACCGCCAGCACCAGCGGCAATGCCCGCGGCGCGGCGCCGACGAAGCGCGGCGGCGGCGGCACGCTGCGGCTGCTCTGGTGGCAGGCCCCAACGAGCCTCAACAACCACACCGCGCAGGGGACAAAGGACGAGGACGCATCGCGCGTCGTCTCCGAGACGCTCGCGGTGACGACGATTGATTCGCTGCTCCCGAATGTGCCGATGCTCGCGGCGTCCATCCCCTCCACGAGCGATGGCTCGGTGGCGGCGGACGGCAAGAGCGTC
>JBBSII010000483.1:0-4049 GCA_038232175.1 Thermomicrobiales bacterium | reverse complement strand
CGATGATCCCGCCGATAATGCCATGCTTGATCGCCCAGGCCGGTGTTTCCCGCGCTGTTCCCATCCGGGCATCGCCATCCCGCGCGTTCGCCATGTATGCCATGATCGTATCCTCCGTTCAACAGAAAGGAATTCGTATCTAGATCATGCATGAAACATGCCAATGGGTCTGTAAGGAATATTACCGTTCGCCGTGCTCGTCGGCATGCGCTGCGTGGCTCTCGCGCGCGGTCGCACGCAGCGCGTCCGGCCGGAGCAGGGTGATTCGCTTGCGAGCCGTCTGCAGGAGGCCGTCGTCGCGGAGGGCGTTGAGCGTCGCGCTGATCATTTCGCGGTAGGTGCCGAGCAGTTCGGCGAGGTGCTGATGCGTCAACCCGGTGACGACGGGACGGCCGCGCCAGTCCTGCTCCGTCGCCAGTCGCAGGAGGAGCGCGGCGAGCCGCTCGCGCAGTCCCTTGAATGCCATCTCCTCGAGGCGCGTTTCGGCGGCGTCCAGCCGCGCGCTGAGCACCTCGACGATCCGCAGGGCGATGCTCGGATGGCGCGTGAGCAGATCCTCCACATCGCGGCGGCTCATCACACAGATCAGGGATGCCGTGCGCGCTTCGGCCTGCGCGTGCTGGAGCCGCTGGCCGAGGAAGGGCATCTCCCCGAAGATCGTCCCGTCACGCACCGTCGTCGTGATCAGCCGCTTGCCGTCCTCGGTGGTGCGGGAGATCGCGACCTCGCCCCGCTTGAGGATGAAGAGCACCTCCGCCGGGTCGTCCGCACGATAAGAAGACGCGCCCCGGCTCGCACGTCATCATCACCGTCGTCGTCTCGATCTCGTGCATCGCGTCGGGTGTGAGGTCGCGGAAGATGTCCACCTTCCGCAGGTAGGGGAGCTTCTCCGTCGCTCCCAGCATCGCCGGACTCATTCCCATGCTATCCCTCCGCAAGCGCGAGACGGATGCGCGCGTCGAGATCCTCGAGATAGGGGTTGCCGAGCGAGATCACCGCGTCGTTCAGCACGTAAGTCGGGACGCTGAAGACCGCAGGCGGGCACAGGGCGGTCATCTGATCGAGGTTGATGAGTCGAACCGTCAGATCGCGGTGCCGCGCATCGATCGCCGCAGCGACGCGGCGTGTCTCCGCGCACATCGGGCAATGTGTCATCGTGTAGATGGTCAACGTCGCGGCCACTCGCACCCCTCGACACGCCGAAAGAATCGCAATCGCTGCTGGTAGTATACTGCCCAAACCAAACTGAGCAAAAAGATGGTTGACACATATCTGACCCGTTCTTGGCAGGAAAATCTCTCAGCTCGGAGCGAATGGGACGATGCGTTCCTTGGCAGAGGCAAGGAATCACCGTATCATCCCCACAATACTACGCACCGTTTTCCCACCATCATCGCGTCAGATATGCGTACACCAATCTCTGCCTGAGTCTGGTATGTGTTAGTGAATTGTGCTCTGCGCGGCGCTGTCGCTCGGCTTGCTGCCGTACAGGACGTTCAACTTCGGGTCGTTGATGACCTGATTCGCCGCGCCCGGCTGCAACTGCACATCCCGCTCTTTTTCGAGGTCGCGCACCACCTGCGCCGGGATCGTGCGCGCGATCCACTGCAACATCTCAACGGTCTCATTCATGTGCGTCTCGGCGAGTTGCGCGGTCTCCTTGTCGTCGCACGCGAGCGCCGTGGTGCGCAGCATGACGTAGCTAACCACCGCGAGGCTGGCTGCCGTGTAATCGTCGCGCAGGTTCTTCGCGAATGGGTGCGTGCGCAGAGTGTCGATCGCGCCCGCAGCGAGACCGAAGAGGGCGCTGACCCCCTGCTTCGCCTTGTCGGCGAGCGTGTCCTTGCTACCGAGCGCCTGCAATCGATCCGCGAGGCGCGCGATGTGCCGCTCGGTCGTGGCGACGTAGTCTTGCAGTGCGCGGTTGATGTCGGCCTGGTCCTCGGTCTGTGTCACCTGTCGCTGAAGTGGCTGCAAGATGTGACTTTCCAGGACGTGCATGTCCGAGACGTACTGTGAGACGATTTCTACACGCTTCTCTGGCATCAACAAGACCTTTCCGTTTCCTACATTACTCCGCATTCCCGTGAATGCCCCCGACGGAGCGGCAAGAGTAATGCCAGCGCATCGGCTCGCTATTGCGCCCGCGCCACGACGGGCGGCAACGGCTGCACAACGATGTCGATGGTGTCGAGGCACGATTGCGGGTTGAAGACATTGGCGGAGGTGTGCCACGTTCCGGGCCGTGTGGTGATGTTGCGCAGGCCGTCCACGTCGAAGCGGCGCCACTCGCCGCGCCGTTCTTCGTGCCGAGCACATGCGGGCAGAACTCGCGGCGCTCGCCGTCATACGTCGCGATTACCTGCTCGCGGTGGGCGATGGCGTGTTCGAGCAGCGCATAGGTCTCCATACCATCCCCTCCGATCGCGGACGAAATACCACGCGCCGGGGATCGCATCAGGGATGCCAACGCCGCTGCAATGCGGATTGGCCACGTCTTCCATCGACACGAATCAAAGCGCGGCGGCCATCACTGCATTGCTGAAGAGCGACTGGCGGGGCCGCTCATCCGTCCAGCCGCTGGCGAGGGCGCGGTTCGTGAGCAGCACGCAGACGATGTCCGTCGCGGGGTCGGCCCAGACCATCGTGCCGGTCGAACCACCGTGGCCGTACGTCGCGGCGGAGGTCAACTCGCCGCTCGGGTGCGACCGTTTCGTCCCCTTCACTTCCCAGCCGATGCCCCAGGCGACTTCAGGGCGAAGCGCCGACGGGGGCGTGCCATCGCGCAGTTCCGGTGCGATGTCGGGCGGTGCGTCCGGCGGCGCGAACTGCGCGGTCGTCATCACGCGCGCGGTCGCGGGCGAGACGATGTGCGGGCCGGACACCATCGATGCCGCCGCGACGCCGATCCGCTGACGACCGCCCGCCGCAGGCAGGAAAAGGTCAGCGAAGCGGACGAGATCGCGCGGGCGGCTGAACAGCCCGCCCCACGGGATGCCGAGGCTGCGGTAGTACGCCGTGTTCGCCATCTCCCAGTCCTCGCCCTCCTGCCCGGTCTGCTCCACCCAGGCGATCCGCGCCGCCCATTCCGGCGGTGGCGGCAGCGCGCTCCCTGTCATGCCGAGCGGCGCAAGGATGTGCTGCTGCACGAAGGGGTGGTACTGCGCGATCGCCGGACGCTCCACCCGTTGCCGGAGTGTCCCCGTCGCCGCGCGCCCAACGACCTCCGCCGCCATCAGGATGCCGACGTTGCTGTAGCAGTGCAACGCGCCGGGTGCGAAAAGGAGCGGCTGCGCGCGGAAGGAGCGGACGAACGCCTCCAGCGGTGCGTGCGCGCGTCGGAGATCGAGGTTGTCCGGGCTGAAGCCGGGAAGGCCGGAGCAGTGCGCCAGCACATGCCGCAGCGTCACGCTCCGGCGGTCGAACGCCATCGCGCGGGTGTCGAGAAACTCCGGCAACAGGTCGCCGAGCGGCTCATCGAGCGAGCAGACGCCGCGCTCCGCCATCAGCATCACCGCCGTCGCGGTGACGGGCTTCGTGATCGAGGCGAGGCCCCAGATCGTGTCGGAATCGACGGGTCGCCGCTCGGCGCGATGGGCGAGGCCGAGGTACGCCTCCCCCGCGACTTGGCCACCGCGCGCGACGAGCGCGGCAGCGCCCGGCAAAACCCCCTGCGCGATCCACTTCTCCAGCACGCCGAACGCGCGACGGAGGGCGTTCGGGTCGAACCCCGCGTCCCGCGCGCCCTCGGTGTGGAACCCGCGCGCCGGGCCGTCATCAACGACCATTTGCCCGCTCATGTATCGCCCTCCGCGCGGCGTTTCGCCTCGTCGTAGTAGACCTGCCGCAGCACCTCGTACGGCTGCGCTCCCTGCACGCCGACCTGCACGATGACGATGGTTGGCACCGCTGTGGGTAAGGATCCTTCCTCTCCGCGTCCCCGCTGTGGTCTATGCGTACCGGGGAGGGCGTCCGTCCGTCTCGCGCGGCAGGAGCGTGCCACCCCGCGCGGTGAGCCAGTCGACGACCTCGCCGACGAGCCGATCCGG
>JBBSII010000482.1:0-4087 GCA_038232175.1 Thermomicrobiales bacterium | reverse complement strand
CGCGGTCGCGCACGTCCGCGTCCGTCGTCAGTTCCGCGACGACGCGCAACGCGCCCCACGCAGCGATCATCGCCGTCAGCAGCGCGAAGACCCACGCCGCCACGGCGCGCGGCGTGCGCGTCAACATGACCGCCCCCAGCCAGGTGGCGAGCGCCGCAACGATGAAATCCGCACCGACCGAGAGGGACATTGGCGTCACCAACCGCGCACACATCCAGCCGCATCAACGGCACGCGGACAGTATACGCGAGCGACGCCCGCCCCTTGGGCTGTACCGCGCCAGTGACGTCACCGTAGCTACACGGATGCATGGCTGACAGAAATGTCAGGGGATGCACCGGAAACGCGGCGGTTCATCGTCAGGCGGGGCGGTATGATGGCGTTGGTAGCGCGCGACACGCCATCGACACGGTATGATACGGCGGGCGGAGAGACGAAGGGATCGTGCATGACGTGTAGCAATTCACCGGCATCAGGCGCGCTCTCGCGGCGGCGGTTCCTCACGCTCGCGACGGCGACCGTCGCGACAGCGGCCCTCGCGGCCTGCGGCGGGGGCGCGACGCCCACGGCCACGACCGCGCCGATGAGCGCGCCGCAGCCGACACCCCCGCCACCGGCGACCGCGACGACCGCCCCCACCGCTCCGAGTGCATCGACGACAACGACCGCCGCCGCATCATCCGCAGCGCGCCCGACGACCGCCACGACCCCATCGGCGGCCCGCCCGCCCGCCACCGCGTCCCCCCCCGGCGGCCGCCCGCCGCGTACCGCCACCCCGACCGCGCGCGGCAGCGGCACGGCCACCGGCGCGCAGGGCATCTTCAATGTCGTGCGCTACGGCGCGGCGGGCGACGGCAGGACGGACGACACCGCCGCGATCCAGGCGACGATCAACGCGATCCCCGCCGCCGGGGGCACCGTGATGTTTCCGCCGGGGACGTACATCGTTGCCCCGACGAAGACGGCGGGCATTGCGATCAAGAGCAATCTGCGCTTCGTCGGCTCCGGCGCGGAATCGATCATCAAGATCAAGGATCACGCGGGCGACTGGCAGCGGCTCCTTTCGCCCAAAAACCTCGGCGACACCGTCGAGAACTTCAGCGTGGAGGACCTCGTTTTCGACGCCAACATCCTCAACAACCCGGAGTCGCTGATTAACGAGACGCGGGACACGACGTATCAGACCTTCATCCACATCACGAGCGGGCGCAACCTCCATGTCCGGCGCTGCCGTTTCGCGCCCTATGCCGGGGTCTGGGCGGTCTCGTTCGTCGGTGAGAAGATCGACAATTGCTCGGTGACGGACTCGTATTTCCGCTTTGTCATGCGGGACGCGAACCCGGACTACGACAACTCGGCGGTCTACGTCGAGGGGACGAACTACGTCTTCTCCGGCAACACCTTCGAGAGCGTGCCCATCCCGAACCGGGGGGCGCGCGCCTGCATGGAGACGCACGGCGGCCCGGCGGAGGTCTTCAACAACACCGCGACGGGCTTCCAGACGATCCTCAACATCGTCGGCTCGTACTACGCGGGCGGCAATCCCGGCAACATCGTCTGCCGCGACAACACCTGCACCGACGCCTTGCAGGGCATCATGCTCTGGCCGACGAAGCCGAATGACCTGAAAAATGTGCTCGTGACGAACAACACGATCAACATCGCGCAGATCAAGCACGGCAATGTCGATACGAGCGGCATCTACATCCTCTTCTCCGAGGAGGCGAAGGGCGTCGCAACGAACATCACGATCGCGAAGAACACGATCAAATTCCAGGATGAGGGCGTGGGCCGGAGCGGAGATTTCTACTACAACTCGTCCGGCATCGGCCTCCACAACCTCGGCGGCGTCGCGGGGTGCGTGATCGACGGCAACACAATCGAACTCGCGCCATCGGGCGGCGTCGTCATCGGCCTGCCCGAGTCGGGCAATCGGTCCTTTCAGGATGTCCGCGTCACGAACAACACGATCATTAACCCCGGCCAGAACCTCGGCTTCCCCGAGGAGTTCCGCTCCGGCGTGCTCGTCAATTCGAGCGCCACGAACATCGAGGTCTCCGGCAACACGATCACCGACACCTTCCCCACGCCGCGCTGCCCAACGGGAATCGCCTTCGATCAGACTCCCCCCAACGCCTACAAGGGGATCACGGTGAAGGACAACACGATCACCGCCGCCGCTGGGCAGAACCTGCCGCTACTCCTGCCCACCGATACGCAGCGGTAGCGATCGCCGGTACCAACCACCTGTGCCTGGACACACATCGTTTCTTCGCCAGGACTCCGTAACAAGCGGAAGCGACGATCCTCGATCTTGGTCAGCGTGGCGCCCTCACCATCGAGCCGGAGGATCATCGCCGCGTAGCATATTCGCCTACACGATGACCGCACGCTCCAATCGGCGTATGAGCGTGCGATCTGGGACGCCCTGCAAGCGCACGCGGATGCGAACGGCATCGTGTCGTCGCGCGAGGTCGCACGCCTGCCGCGACAGTGGCAGCGCGCGAATGACGCCTTGCGCGCGGACCTCGAAGCACGCGGCTGGTATGACCCGACCGCTGCGGCGCGGCGACGCCCCATCTATCTAACTGCGGTGCTGCTGGCGATGTTCGGCACGATCGCGCTCGTCCTCGTGGCCGTCGCGCACGCGGGGCGCAGCGGGATCATCGTCGCGCTGCTGGCGCTCGGCGCGCTCGTGCCATTCATCCTTGCCACGATGATCCCCACGACGACTATCGCGGGTGACGAGGTTGCCACCCCCTGGCGCGGATACCACGATGGCTTGAAACGGGTGCGGGGCCATGACCTTGACCGTGCGTTGCCGTATGCCGTTGCCCTGTCCATGACACGCGCGCTCGATGGCGAGTTGCGGGAGGCGAGCGCGTAGGGTTTCGCCCCGCGTGGTTTGCCCGCTCTGCCAACAACGCATCCGCACAATACGCGGGATTCTATGGGTACTGGGGAGCCTTCCATTCAACGATGTCGCCATCGGGATCGGGGGCAGGCAGCGCAGGCGCGAGCGGCGCGGGCGGTGGCGGCGGATTCTGAACCGTGCCGCGCACCATGATGAGCGATCCGGGCAGCCACCTGTGGCTGCCCGGGTCGCTCATCATGGTGATGTAGCGGCGGTTACAATTGTTGCAGGAACTCGTCCCCGTAGACCACGCGCACGACGGGCGCGTACGGCATCGCATCCACCCAATCGGTCGCGCCCCACGCATAATGGCAGTAGGTCACGTCCGCGACAAAGCCGTCCGGCGTGCGGGTGACGTGCATACTGGCGGTCGCGTCCGGGTTGCGGCGCGTGGGGCTGTCCGTCCGAATGTGACAGGCGCGCGCGGCGGTCACGAGGAGCGCGGCGGGCGGCACATACGCGGACTCTCCCGGTGCAAGATCAGAGACTGTGTACCCGTGTTCGAGCGACCTTCTCGGCATCAAAACGGCTGCGTGCAACGTACTCGTCTCCTCTCCTGTGCGGTGCCATCGCGTTTCTATGCAGCATTGTACATCATCGTACAAAAATTGTCCAGTGTTGGAGCGTACGGACACTTAATGCACCACAGAAATGGTTCTCCGCACCGTACAGCCCCACTGCGCGGTGGGGCGTATGCACCCGGATGGCGGGCAGGACCGCCGTGCGATCACCTCCTTTTCTGGCGGACGGCGCAACGCCTGCCGTGAAAGAATGTGAGTATTCCTGTGGGTATTCCTGTGAGTTTCGCGTGGCGCGCCCGGTGCATCCGCTATCCTACGGAGAGCGGCGCCGGTGGGTGTGCCGCATGGGGAACGTGGGACGTGGGGCGTGGCCGAGGGGCCACCCCAGCGGACAAGGAGGATGCAGGATGGCGGCACAGCACGAGACGACAACAGCAGTACCAGCAATCGCGGTAGTATCGGAGGAATCGTTAGCGCCGCCGACGCGCGCCGGACTGGGTCGGCGGGGGCTGATCGCGGCGGCGGCGGCCTTCGTGGCGGGGCTGGCGGCACGGGGGGCGACGGACTCTGAGCGCGTGTCGGCGAACGGCGCCGCCTGGACGATGCCCTACGACAGCGGGACCCAGAACACCAATTCCGCCCTCATATCCTT
>JBBSII010000481.1:0-4097 GCA_038232175.1 Thermomicrobiales bacterium | reverse complement strand
GCGCGCGACGGGTCGCAACGTCCCGTTCGTGGACCGCCCAACCGTCGTGGGCGACGACCCGAACCGCCGCTGCCCGGACATCACGAAGGCGCGCACGCTCGTTGGCTGGGAGCCGCATGTCCCGCTGGACGAAGGTCTCCGGCTGACGATCCCGTACTTTCAGGACGCGCTCGATGGGATGTAGGACTGAGTCGATTCCTCACCCCCGGCCCCTCTCCATCGCCCAAAAGTCTCAAATATGGCGAGGTTACGGCGGCGATGGAGAGGGGAGGGGAATGGTTTGGTGATCGACGCTGACGATTCCGAAGGAATACCCTCCTCTCCATCGCGGGCGCCCGCTGGGCAGTGAGAGGGGGCGGGAGTGAGGTTCCGGCCCTTCTATGCAAATTTCGTTGCCGACTCGCACGATACAACCAGGAGGATGGGTCGCCGCATTGCGGGGGCATCGGTTCGGGCCGCCCGCACTCGCGCTGCTGCTTTCGCTCGTCGCGCTCGCGCTGATCGCCATTCTCGGCCCGCTGATCGTCGTTGGTCTCATCTTTGGCGTGGCGATAGTGCTGGTGACGCTGGCGGAGCCGCGCTACGGGCTGTACTTCGCGGTGCTCACCGTGCCGATTCAGCAGTACGGCTCCGTTGGGGGGGTGACGGCGACGCAGGTGGCATTCCTGCTCGTGCTCGGCGCGTGGATCGCCGGGAAGCTGCTGCGCGGTGCACGGTGGGATGCGCTGCGCGACGCCAACCTCTGGCGGTTCGTCGTCTTTTACCTCGCGATCCTCAGCTCGGGGCGGGTCGCGGGGGATATTCACGCCACGCTGACAGAGGCATTCCATTGGGGCGAGGCGCTGATGATCTACGTCATCGCGCGGGATACCGTGCGCACGCGGCGCGATTGGTCGGGGCTGATCGCGTGCTTCTTCGTCGGCGCAGGCGGTGAGGCGTACATCGGCACGCTACAGAGCAGACTCGGCCTCGGCAACCTCTCGTTCTTCGTTGGCGGCGTCGCGCGCTCATTCGGGACGTTCGGGCGTCCGAACTCCTACGCCGGATACCTCGAAATGATCTTCCCGTTCGCCGTGACGGTCGCGTTCTGGGCCGCACTCGCGCTCCCGCCGACGGTGCAGCGGTGGAGGGCGGTGCGCGGTGGCTCGCTGGCGGCGGAACGGCGCGCCCTGCGACCCATGCTTGGGCTGCTCCTCGCGCTCGCGGGCGCGGGGTTGGCGGTGAGGATGCTCGCAAATGGGATCATCCTCTCATTGTCGCGCGGGGCGTGGTTCGGCGTCCTCACGGCATTCCTCGTCATGATGCTGCTCGCGGGGCGACGGTGGGCGATTGGCGCGCTGATCGCGACGGCGATGCTCGCACTGACGGTGACGCTCGGCGGCGCGGGGGTGCTCCCGGAGCGGCTCCAGGAGCGCATCGGCAGCGTTGGCAGCAGCCTGATCCTCCTCGACTACGGCAAGGTGCCGATCACGGACGCCAACTTCGCCGTCAAGGAGCGGATGGCGTACTGGTTCGGCGGGTTATCCATGATCCACGACCACCCGTGGCAGGGCGTCGGCCTCGGCAACTACGGCCAGGAGTACGACGCGAAGTATTTCACCTCGCCCTTCATGAAATCGCAGGTGCACGCGCACAATTACTACATCCACATCACCGCCGAGACAGGCTTCATCGGCCTCGCCGCGTACCTCCTGCTGATCGGCGGCGTCCTCGCCACGGGCGTCGGCGCGGTGAAGCGAACGACGCACGACCCGTTCGCGCGCGCCCTCGCGCTTGGTGGCGTCGGCGTGGTCGTCGCGGTGGCGGTGCACAACCTCTTCGAGGACCTGCACGTCCTCAGCCTCGGCGTGCACCTCAGCGCCGTCTGGGCGCTGCTCGCCGCAATCCGTGCCCACGCGGGAAAGCCCTCCGCTCCTTGACCGCTGTTTACTCTTTGCGATAGAGTGACCTTCCGCCGAACGGCGCGGAACGCGCGCTGATCAGTTGGCGGAAATGGATAGCGGAAGGGAGCGTGAGATGACGCGGGGCAAGTACTATTCCGTCGCGGTGCCGATCGCAGACATCCTCTCTGTCGCGATCGGCTTGATCTTCCACACCGGCATTGTATGGGCCGTCGGTGCGGTTCTCCTGGGTATCGTCCCTATCGCGGGTAACGCTATCACCCATCCGTGATGGCGCGCGACGGAAGGCTCTTTCCGAACCTCAGAGCCACCACGCGCGGCGGAAGAGGTACGCGAGCAGGGCGGAGATGCCCGCCATGAGTATGAGGGCGTAAGCATAGCCGAACCGCCATGAGAGTTCGGGGATGTTCGTGAAGTTCATGCCGTAGATGCCCGCGACGAGCGCATCGGCCATCAGGATGATGCTCCCCGCCGTCATCGTCTTCATCACCTGATTGAGGCGGTTCGATGTGACAGAGAGCGACGCATCCATCGCCCCGGCGAGCAGGTCGCGGTAGGTGTCGATCGTGTCCAGCGTGCGGACGACGTGATCGTAGACATCCTGCATGTACGGCCCGACTTCCTCGTGCATGTGCGCGAGGGCGCGGCGCGTGAGCGTGCTCATCACATCCCGCGCGGGTGCGACGACGCGGCGCAGGAGCAGCAATTCCCGTCGCAGCACGAAGAGACCCTCGGCGGTGGTCGTATGGAACCCGGCGTTGCGATTCTGGGCGAAGATGCGCTCCTCCGTCTGCTCGATCGTGTCCTCGATCCCATCGAGCACGGGGAAGTAGCCATCGACGATGCTGTCCAGCACCGCGTAAATGAGCGCGCCGATGCCGTGCTGGATGATCTCCGTGTTCCGTTGCCAGCGCTCAATCGCCTCAACGAGCGCGGGGATCGGCACCGCATGGACCGCGATCAGGAAGTGCGCGCTGTAGAAGAGATCGATCTCCTGCACCGCGATCCGCTGGTCCTCCGCCCGCTCGACGGCGTAGAGCACGACGTGGACGAATGAGCCGTAGTCGTCCACCTTCGGGCGCTGGTTCCGGTTGCGGATGTCCTCGATGGCGAGCAGGTGCAGGCCGAATTCCTTCTGCAAAAAGGCGAGATCATCCTCCGTCGGCTCCTCGATGTCGAGCCAGAGGATGTCCCGCTCGCCCGCCGCGCCGATGATCTCCGAGACCTGGTCCGGCTTGATGCGCCTGCATTGCGTCATCGGTCGCGCGTCCGGCGCGCCATTGCCGGGCACAGGCGCACCAGCGTTCACGTCGGCGGGGATCGTCGTCACGGTGCCGTCGCTGTGCAGAAGTTCCTTAATCATCCCTGCCTCACCCCCATACGTGCTTGCATGGCACACCATACCCGATGCGGGCACGCGGACTCAATACGTATGCCCGCTGGGCAGTTGGCGTTGCGTCGCCCCGGGCCATCCGCGAAAAAGTGCATGGCCCATTTCTTGCCAATGTGATCCGGTTGTCTCCATGGGGTAGGGGGCGTTGTGCTCCGGTGGGTGCGGGGAACAGGCAGGATGCATGGGTGTTGTCTCGAAGGCGTACGACTATGCCGGCGCGCACCGCGACGAACTGATCGCCGCGACTGAGCGGCACCTGCTGCTCGTCGCGATCGCACTCGGCATCGGCATCGTCGTCTGCGTGCCGCTGGGGGTCGTCACATCGCGCTCGCGCGTGGCGTCGGTGACGGTGATCAACGGCTTCAACGCCCTGCGCGTCATCCCGAGCCTGGCGATCCTCTTTCTCGCGCTGCCGTACTTTGGCCTGTCGCTGAGGTCGGCGCTCTTAGCCCTGACGATCCTCGCGCTGCCGCCGATCCTGATTAACACGGATGCTGCGTTCCGCACAATCGACCCGGCAATCCAGGAGGCGGCGGTCGGGATGGGCATGGCGCGACAGGAGGTGCTGCGACGCATCGAATTCCCCTTGGCGGCACCGGTGATCATCGCCGGCATCCGCACGGCGGCGGTCGAGGTGATCGCGAGCGCGACACTCGCGGCATTCATCGGTGGTGGCGGGCTTGGCATCTACATCACCCGTGGCTTCGCATTGTATGACAATGCCATCTTGCTTGTCGGCGCGATCCCCGTCGCACTGCTCGCGCTCATCGCGGAGATTGGAATGAGCGGGTTGCAGCGAGCGT
>JBBSII010000480.1:0-4102 GCA_038232175.1 Thermomicrobiales bacterium | reverse complement strand
TCTTGCTGTGGTCAAGCAATAGCACCTCGATATCGCGCTGGTTTCCGCAGCGCGGTCGTCAGGCCGCCGATCTCCTGCCCCGGCCACAATCACCCGCATCACGCCGCCCCTTCCGTGCGCTCCCGTTGCAGCGTCACTCATGCCCCCGCAGCGACAAGAATCCGCGCGATCACCGAGAACCCGCGCACCCGCGCGTGTTGCAGGGGCGTCACGCCGCCGCTATCCGCAATATTCACGTCAGCCCCGTGATCGACGAGCAAGTGGACGATCTACTGGTGGTTCTCGTCTCCGTTGCTGAGGATGATCGCCTCCAGCAGCGCCGTCCAGCCGAACCGATTGGTCAGCCGCGTGTCCGCACCAACGTCGATGACGAGGTTGAGGATGTCGAGCAGCCCCTCTGCGCCGACGTAGAGGGGGACGTTGTCGCGGCAGTTGTCGCGGCGATTGATGTCCGCCCCGGCGCGGATCAGCGCCCCCACCGTCTCGACGCGGTTCCCGTGCGTCGCCGCCATCGCCGCCGTGCGCCCGCGCGCATCCCGCCCATTGATTGCCGCGCCGTCCGCGAGCAGTTGCAGCACGGCGGCCGTGTCGCCCGCCTCCGCCGCCGCGATCAGGTCGTCGTGCATCCCCCGCGCGCACCTCGCGAGGAGGAGCGCGCAGCAGAGCGTCACCATCAGCCATCATGGTGCGCCACGCAGTGTTGCCATCGCCACGTTCCCTCCCCCAATACTCGCGCGGCGTCGCCTCAGTCGGGCACAGGGATGAAGAGGGAGATGCGCTCCTCGGCGCCGACGCCGCGCGTGATGTGGCCCCGGCCCGTCAGATCGTCCGCCAGCATGATCGACCCCGGCCCGATCCGGCGCACCTCGCCGTCGCTCGCCTCCACCTCCGCCGCACCGGAGAGCGGGACGACGAACTGACGGCGCGGCGCGGGATGCCAGTCGATGAACTGGTCGGCGGGGCTGCGGCGGAAGATGGCGCCGCTGGCCGGATACAGCGCGGAGTACTCCGAGCCGCCCGGCTGCCCGCTCAGCGCGATCTCAACATCCTCGAAGTGGCTCTCGCCGTCCGGTCCGGCATAGATGCGGAAGTAGTACATGGGTTCCTCCTCGAAGATCTGAAGCCGGTTGTGTCCCGGAAGTTCTGTAAATCCCTCCACGCTGATACGTCGGCCAGGATAGCGGTTATGTCCTCCCTTCTTCAGCAAGGATGGGTCGCTTCTCCCTCGCCAACCGTTCCAGCAGTCCCACCGCCTCCTCCGGCCCCGGCATCGCCGCGATCTCCGCTCGCGCCCGCTCCGTACTCTCCCGATAGCTTCCCTCACCGAGCACCGCTCGCACCGCCTCCCGGATCGCCTCCGGCGTCTGCGCCCCCGGCGTCACTGTCCGTCCCGTCCCCAGCGCCTCGCAGCGCTGCGCATTCAAGAACTGATCCGCTCCCTGCGGCAGCAGCACCAGCGGCTTCCCCGCCAACAGCGCCGCCAGCACCGTGTTGATCCCGCCGTGCGCCACCACGGCGTCGCAGCGCGGCAGGATCAGCGTCTGCGGGATGTACCGCGCGATGTGCACGTTCCCCGGCTGCGGCCCGAAGGTGTCCGGGTCCACATTGCGCCCGACGGTGAGAATCAGGTTGACGGGCTCGTCCCGCAGCGCCGCCAGGATCGCGTCGAATACCGGCCGCGCGGAGTTGAACACCGTGCCCAGCGTCGCGTAGACCGTGGGCCGGTCCGGCAGCGCCGCGACCCAGTCGGGCAACCCCTCCTCGCCCGAGCGGTCGAACGGCACCGGGCGCAAGAAGCGCGCGGTGGGCGCGAGCGGCTCCTCGGGCGGGTGGAGGGCGCGCGGCAGAAAGGCGAGGTGGAGGTAGCGGTAGGGCATCTCGAGAAGCGGGTCCGCGGGCAGGCCGGCGCTGTCGCGCAGCACATCGAGCTGGGCGGCCAGCGTCCAGCGGAAGGTGTAGGTGCTGGCCATCGCGGCCTGCACCGAGACGTGGGGGATGCCCCACCGCTCCGCCGCGACGCAGCCCGCGAACTCCTCCGTCTCGCGCACGACGAGGTCGGGCAGCCAGTCCCGCCCGAGGGCGAGCAGGTCGGGCAGGGTGCGGCGGGCGGTGGCGTACGCGAAGATGTAGGTCATGACGTAGCGGCCGTCCATCGCCGGGGACGTGATGGCGCGCAAGGCGGGGAAGGCGGCGATGATCTCGCCCTCGTCCCAGTCCAGGCCGGCGGGGACGTGCGCGAAGCCGGCGGCGCGCACGCGGGGGTCGAAGGAGGCGGGGCAGGCGAAGAGCACCTCATGGCCCGCGTCCCGCAGCGCCCCGGCGAGCGGGATGAGCGGGTGCAGGTGGCCGAGGCCCGGCTGGGTGGTGAAGAGTACGCGCACGGTAGCCTCCTTCTTCGCCTGACGGACTGGCCGCCCCGCTGTCGCGCCGGACGGCGATTATTACCCTGGATGCTCGACCGCAATGCTATCCGACCAGGGGGCCGGAGACAATCCCGGACTGGGTGAGGGACATTGCTGCACGCCACGCGTACGCCCGCTAGTGACATTGCGGCTGCGGCGCGCCGATGTCGAGATAGCGGCGCCCGCTGATCCACTCGTCCGATTGCTCGACACACAGTGCCGTCACCAACCGCAAACAGGCTTCCGCATTTGGGAAAATCCGCACCACTCGCGTGCGCCGCTTGATTTCTTCGTTCAACCGCTCCAAGCCATTCGTGGTCCGTATCCGGGGCCGGTGCGCCGGGGGGAATGCGAGGCACGCGAGACACCCCTCGATCTCTTCCTCCAACAGCCGGGTGACCGCCGGGTGCGTCGGCTCCCACCGTCCCACCACCGTCTCTGCCGTCGCCATCGCCTGTTCGCGTGTCGTCGCCGCGAAGATTTCTCGCAGGTCCGCCGCCAGTTCTCCGCGTTGCCCTGCTCTGACTATCTTGACGAGATCCCGAGCGAAATGGACCTGGCACCGCTGCCAGCTCGCGCCTTGAAAGTGCCGGTCAATCGCCGCCCTCAGCCCCGCGTGGCTATCGCTCGTCACGAGCTGTACGCCGCTGAGGCCACGCGCTTTGAGATCACGGAAGAGGTGCTGGTACGTCGCCTCGCTCTCGGTGTCGGCAATCGCCACCGCGAGCACCTCGCGGTAGCCATCGGCCCGCACCCCCGCGACGATGAGCACCCCCTGGCTGATGATCTGGCCGCCTTGCCGCACATGCTCATAGCGCGCGTCCACGCTGAGGTACGGGTACGTCGTCTCGGTCAGCGGACGATTGCGCCAAGCATCCAACTCCGTATCTAACTGCCCAGCCAGTTCAGACACGAGGCTCTTCGAGAACGTCGTCCCGCACAGCGCTTCGGTGATGTCGCGCACCTTACGGGAGGAGACGCCTTCGACGTACATCTCCATGAGCGCCAGCACGAGCGCCTTCTCGTTGCGTTGATAGCGGGCGAAGAGCTGCGTGGAGAAGGTGCCATCTCGGTCTTGTGGCACCTGCAAGGTCAGTGTGCCGACGCGGGTCTTGAGCTGCCGGGGCTTGTAGCCGTTGCGATACCCTCTCCGCTCCGAACTGCGCTCATACGGTTCGGCGTGCAGATGCACCGTCATCTCCGCTTCGAGTACTTCTTGGATGACCCGCTCCACGATGAGCCGCAGGAAGTCGGGATCGTCCGTCAAGATGGATTGTGTCGTTGCCGCCATGCCGGTACGCTGTTTGTAGGCCATCGTGTCCCTCCTTCGATCCGGTCTGTTCGCACTACCGATCGTGGAGGGCGATGGCCGCCTGTCAAGGCGGCGATCTATTTACAGAAGATTCCGGACACAACCCGCGAATCATTATTGCCCCACAAACGCGGGGCTATACGCCACCGGTCGTTGCCGGGCACATCCACGCGCTCACACAGCAGGAAGATTCATTCACGAATACGCTCTATGATTTACAGCCGCGATTCGGTTGGGTACGCAATCCGCGCTAGCGAATCCGGTTGCCTGATTAGATCAAGCCGTTGTTGCATGCACAAAGGGCGGGATGGTATACTCCGCCATCGCCGCGCGAGCGGCGCCCCAAACATGCGCCGATGGAGACAACTGTGGGGACGGTCCGGGGCAC
>JBBSII010000479.1:0-4104 GCA_038232175.1 Thermomicrobiales bacterium | reverse complement strand
CGTCGACGCCACGTTGAAGTCGTAGGTGCATGGCACGGGGAGATCAACGACCGTGCTCCCCGTGAACGGCGGCACGGTGACATTGGCGTGGGTCCAGAGCATCGCGCGGAGCGTCTGATTCCAGCGCTCCGGCTCGCCGAAGAGGCCGAGGAGCCGCGCCTGCTCCCCCGACGTGTAGTGGCGGCGCGTGACCTCGAATTGGATCTGACAATGGAGGGCGATGCTCTCGATCCGCTCCGCCGCATCGGCGCACGCGACGCGCAGTTGAAATGCCAGGAGCGGGGCCGCCGCATAGGGAAGCGGCGCGGCGCTCTCAACGGTGAAGGTCAGGTCATGCATGGGCTGCCCGCCCGCCCGGCCCCGAACGCCGCGTCAGATCGGCGAAGAATTTGCCGATCTCCTCCCATACCTCGGCGCCGCCCGAGAGACCTTGCCAGTACATCCGCACCAGCCCGACAAGCCGGTAGCACTCGTCAATCGGCACGCGGTAATAATCGTGCGCCCCGCGGACCCGATTGACGAGCAGCGCCTCGACATCTGGCTCCATCCCCGCGAGGGTCGGATTCGCCTCGATGATCGTCTCCCAGGACTCGGGGGAGAGGAGCGATTCCGTCGCGCCCGCCGGGCTTGGGTAGTAGGCCATCATCTTTTCTTCGGCGCTGTTGAAGAAGAAAAACGCCATGCCGACGGGGATGAGCACGCCCTCCCAGATCGCATCCGTCATCTGAAAGTCCGGCAGTGCATGGATGCGCTCCGGGATCATGCGATACCGGCGTCCCGAGGCGTGCGCGCCACCGATGGTCAGGGCACAGGCGGTGCAGACGCAGACCACCTGCCGGTTCCCCATGTCCAGCAGATGCGGGTGATTGGGATCGGGCGGGATCGCCTCGCCGCATACCTCGCACCGCTCCAGCGGCTCGCGCGGGCGCACGAACCGGCGCAGCGCCCCAAGCGGCGAGCTGCCATCGCCCGACGGGCGGGCCGGAATGCGCGGGGTCGTTTCCTGGCTCATCCGTCCATGCCCATGGCGGCGAAGGAGGCGATCGGCACGAAGCCGTCCGGGGCGATGGGCGGCGGAGGAGCGGTCGCCTCCGCCAGCCCTTCCACCTCGATCCCGGCGACATCCGGCGCGAGGTCCATGATCTCCTTCTCGATCGAGAGTTGGAGTGTCAGGAGCGAGGAGGGGCAGCCGTGGCAACTGCCCTCCAGCCGCAGATGCACGACGCCATCCTCGATGCTGCGCAACTCGACGTACCCGCCGTGCGAGGCCATATAGGGCCGCACGCGGTCCAGTGCCTGCCGCACGCGATCCTCCAGCGCGATCGGATGAAGCCCGTGCAGGAGAAGCAGGTTGCGCGTCTTGTCGTCGGCGACGATCCTCGCCATGATCGGCTGTCCGGCGTCGCCCGCCGCGACGACGATTTCGAGCATCCGCTCGATGCCGCCGCCGTGCAGTTCGAGGAGCGCCTGGACGACCTCCTCCGCGACCGCCCGCGCGGCCGGGTCCGCAAACGTCTCAATCTCCTGAATCAATGCGTCGAGCCGCTCCATCTTCTGCTCGAAGCCATTGCCTTTCTGCATTACCCGCTCCCTTCGCGATAGTGAGCAGTGGGCAGTGAGCAGTTGAAAGCGGGAAACGCCTTGCGCTTTTCTGTTCACTGCCCACTATCCACTGCCCACTACCCCTTTACATCGGCCCGAGAGTCGGGGTGTGCTGGACATCGAGAGATTTCCCCTCGCCCAGATACATGTGGACACCGCACGGCAAGCAGGGATCGAAACTGCGGACGGCACGCATGATGTCGATACCCTTGAAGTTCTCCGGGCCGTTCTCCTCGAAGATCGGCGTGTTCTGGATCGCATCCTCGTACGGCCCCGGCGTGCCGTAGGAATCGCGCGGGGTGGCGTTCCACGGCGTCGGCGGGTAGGGGTGGTAGTTGGCGATCTTGCCTTCACGGATCACCATGTGGTGCGAGAGGACACCGCGCACCGCCTCGTGGAAGCCGCAGGAGATCGCCTCATCGGGCACCTTGAACTCGTTCCAGGTCTTGGTGTGGCCGGCGTGCAACTCCGCGAGCGCCTGCTCGACGAAGTAGAGCGCCATCGCGGCCGAGTACGCCTGGAAGTAGGTGCGCGCCCGGTCTCGCTCGAGGGCATTGCTCCACTGCGGGATTTTCCACTCGAATTCCGTCTCCGGCATCGTCGCCGACTTCGGCAGGAAGATGTTCACGCTGTGGCCGGTCGCCTTGACGTAGCCGACATCGACGATCCCCGCGAGCGCCGTCGCCCAGAGGCGGGCGATCGGGCCACCGCCCGTATCGAGCGCCAGGTGGTCGCCCGTCCGCTTGTCGAGCCAGCGCGGGCACATTACCCAACTGTACTTGTCGTCGAAGTTGCGCTTCTGCGGCCGGGGGGTGGTCGTCTGGTTCCACGGGTGGCGCATGTCCACGGGGTTGCCGAGCGGATCGCGCTTGACGAACTGCTCACCGCTCTGTTGCCAGTCGTCGTAGAAGGAGTGCCCGAGGAGGATGCGCATGTTCAGGTTGATCTCCACGAGATCCGTCGTCACCAGTTCGCCATCGATGACGACGCCTGGCGTGACGTACATCGCGCGGCCCCACTTCGTCATCGTCTTGTAGTCGTAGTCGCAGACATCGGGGTTCTGGAACGAGCCCCAGCAGCCGAGCAGGATGCGCCGTCGCCCCACCTCCTCGTAGCCGGGCAGCGCCTCATAGACGAAATCGAAGAGGTCATCGTGCAACGGGACGGCCTTCTTCACATGCTCGATGTACCGCATCAGGCGGACGAGATAATCCGTGAAGAGTTGGACGGTGGGCACGGTGCCGACGCCGCCGGGGTAGAGGGTGGACGGGTGGACGTGCCGCCCCTCCATCAGGCAGAACATCTCGCGCGTGTAGCGGCTGACGTTCAGCGCCTCGCGGTAGTAGTCGCCGGTGAAGGGGTTGAGGGCGCGCATGATGTCCGCAATCGTGCGGTAGCCGTGGATGTTCGCGTGCGGCGCATCCGTCGCCTCGGCCCTGGCGAGCATCTTCGGGTTCGTCTCGCGCACCATCTGCTCGCAGAAGTCTACGCCGACGAGATTCTCCTGGTAGATGTTGTGGTCGAACATGTACTCGGCGGCCTCACCGAGGTTGACGATCCACTCGGCCATGTTCGGCGGCTTGACGCCGAAGGCCATGTTCTGCGCGTAGGTGGCGCAGGTGGCGTGGTTGTCGCCGCAGATGCCGCAGATGCGGCTGGTGATGAAGTGGGCGTCGCGCGGGTCCTTGCCCTTCATGAAGATGCTGTAGCCTCGGAAGATGGACGAGGTGCTGTGGCACTCGACGACGTGCTTGTTGTCGAAGTCGATCTTCGTGTAGATCCCCAGGCTGCCGACAATCCGGGTGATCGGATCCCAGGACATCTCGACGAGTTTCTTCCCGCTAACCGGTACCTTCTCCTTGACGACCATGGTCCGTTCCTTTCGTGGTTCGTCGTTCGTCGTTCGTCTCAGTCACCGTGCTACGAGTTCTTTGGTAGCCTGCCGGAGGCGCTCGTGCCCATGTTGACGCCCTCCTCATACCCGGTCGTCAGCGTGGGACCGTTGTGTCGCCACTTCGGTTCCTCATTGAGCGTATGGTTCGTAATTTTGCGGAGCCGCCGGATCACCGCGCCATATCCGCTGACGGCGGCCGAGGAGAGTTTGCCGCCCGGCGGTTCGTCCATAAATGGCATGAACTTGTCCGGGAAGCCGGGCATCGTGCAGCCAATACAGATGCCGCCGACATTCGGGCAACCACCAAGCCCGGCCATCCAGCCCCGCTTGGGTACGTTGCATTGCACCACCGGGCCCCAGCATCCCAACTTGACGATGCACTTCGGCGAGCCGTACTCGGTGGCGAAGTCGCCCTGCTCGTAGTAACTCCCCCGGTCGCAGCCCTCGTGGACGGTCTTGCCGAAGAGCCAGGTGGGGCGCAACTGGTCATCGAGCGGGATCATCGGCGCGAGACCCGCCACCTGGTAGAGCAGGTAGAGGAGCGTCTCCATGAAGTTGTCCGGCTGCACCGGGCAGCCCGGCACGTTGATGATCGGCAGGCCGGCCTT
>JBBSII010000478.1:0-4104 GCA_038232175.1 Thermomicrobiales bacterium | reverse complement strand
TGGCGGGCGGCAGCGCGAACCATCTCCTCGGCACCGACCCCGTCGGGCGCGACCTGCTAAGCCGGATCATCTACGGCGCGCGGGTCTCGCTCGCCATCTCGCTCGTCGTGACGCTCCTCGCGGCGACACTCGGTGTGGCGCTCGGCCTGCTCGCGGGATACTACGGCGGCTGGCTCGACCAGATGCTGATGCGGATCGCGGACCTCTTCCTTGCCTTCCCGTTCATCCTGCTGGCAATTACGATCATCGCCGTGCTCGGCGCGGGCATCACGAACCTCATCGCCGTCTTCGTCGTCGCCGGGTGGGTCTCGTACGCGCGGCTGGTGCGCGGGCAGGTGCTCTCGATCAAGCAGGCGCAGTACATCGAGGCGGTGCGCGTCGCGGGGGCGCGGGACAGCCGCGTGCTGACGCGCCACATCCTGCCGAATGTGATCGCCCCGGTGATCGTCCTCGCGACGTTGCAGATCGGTGGGGTCATCCTCGCGGAATCGTCGCTTAGTTTCCTCGGCCTCGGCGTCAATCCGTCCGTCCCGACGTGGGGAACGATGATCAACGAGGGGCGGCTCTACATCTACAATGCGTGGTGGGTGATTACCTTCCCCGGCCTCGCTATCCTCGTCGCCGTCCTCGGCATCAACATGTTCGGCGACTGGCTCCGCGACGTGCTCGATCCGACCGCAGACCGGACTTGAGAACCTGAGAACCTGAATCGGCGTATACTGTGCGGTGACGAAAAGGAGGCCGGATGCGCCAGTTTAAAGTCGTGGTGGAGCAGCATCCTGACGGCTTCGTTGCCTATCCCATCGGGTTCAAGGGGGCGGTCGTCGGAGAAGGGGAGACCGCCGCTGAGGCAATTGCGGACGTGACCTCCGCGATCCGCTTTTCGCTGGAAACGTTCGGTCATGAGGCGCTTGAGGATGATCTGCCGGTACTCGATGCCTTCATGACCGAGGTTTCGGTGGCGGCGGATGCCCAAGTTCCCGGTTGATGCTCCGAAGGCGCGTGTCCTCGCCGCATTCGAGCGGCTCGGTTTCCGCATTGTCCGTGAGCGCGAGCACATCGCGATGGTGCGCGAGAACAGCGATGGAACGCGGACGCCATTAACGCTCCCGAACCACGCGCATATTAAAGGCTCGACGCTGCGGATGATCTGTACACAAGTAGGCATCGCGCGCGACGCTTTCCTGCGAGTGTTTAACGAACCATGAGGTATGGAAGAGAAGGCGGCCATTGATGAAGCACCTCGTTGATCTCTTCACGACGGGCGCGCTGGCGGACACGAACGACGACGGCTACGCGGACGACATCGCGCTCCGCTTTGTCGTGCCCGGCGCGCCGACCGCGTGGGAGTGGTGCGCGCTGGCGGATCTCGCGGCGGTGTTCGGCCTCCGTGTGACCGGCTTCTCGCCGCCGCTCGTCGTGGATGCGTGGGATGGCCCGACGCTCGTGCTCGACGCGGGGGACGACGCGACGCTCCCCGCGAGCACGAGCCGCGTAACCCTCGATGGCGCGACGCTGACGGTGCGCGGGGCGGACGCGGCGGGGCGGGCGGCGATGCTCCGCGCCCTCGCGCAAGGCTCGTTGCCGGACGCGGCGGAATGGCAGGCCACCGCCGCGCAGTACCCGGAACCGACGCCGCAGCCCGTCCCCGCCGACCCCGGCCCACCGCCGACGCTCGATGACCTCTTCATGGCGAAGGGTGATCCCAAACGCTTCCCCGGCCTCTTCGTCGATACGGACGGCGACCGCCTGCCGGATGATACGCGCTGCTGCTTCGTCGTATCGGAAAACATATCCCATGAGATTGGCGTGGCGCTCGTCGATGCTGCGGCGCGATTGGGGGTTGAAGCGGCCGGTCTCACCGTACCACTCTGCGCGCCCGTCGATCTCGGCGCGGCGGTGCCGGTGCACATCGGTGGGGCAGCGCCCGCAGGTGTCCGCGGCGATGCGCCGCTCCTTCACACGCTCGACGACGGGCGAACGGCGGTCGTGATCGCTGGGGCGGAGGACGTGGGAACATGCGCGCTCCTGCGGACGCTGGCGACCGAGTCGTCCATCGACACAACCTTCCCGCCATTCGCGGAACCGACGCCCGTTGCGGAGACGCTCTGGTCATGGGAGTGGCAGGGGCCAACGGAGCGCGATGCATTGATGGAGACGGCGCGCGCGTTGCTTTCGTTGCGGCCTGCGGACGCGCGGCGCGATCTGCTGGTGCAGGTGAGTGAACCGGCCGCGCAGCGTGCCGCGATCGGCGACGAACTCCGTGCGATGCTCCCCGCCGGCAGTGCAGTGACGGTCCTGCCCGTCCATCACGCGGGGCGGGTGTGGCTGGAAGAAGTCGTCGCGCCCGCCGCGAAGACGTGCGAAGGCCTCGCTGCACTTGACATCACCTGTCGCTCGCTGAGGTTGCCGGACGACACGCCATGTCGCGATCTGCCGATCCGCTGGTTGCAGGAGTGCTGGCCCGCCGACGAGATCATCGCGCCCATGCTCGGCCTGCCGCTGCCGCAGGTACGCATCACGCTCGGCGGGGCGAGTCACGGCGAGATCTACCGCGCCCGCGCGCTCGACGCCGATGGCGCGGTGCTTCGCGAGTGGACGTTCTCGCCCCACTGGTACACGCGGCTCTTCCTACCCGGCTTCCGGGAGCAGGGAATCGTCCATGTTGCGACGGGTGGCATCACGGTTCGGTTGAAGAGCGGAACCGTCCTCCATGATGTGGTCCCGACTGATCTCGACCGCTTCTGGGATGCGTGGCAGGGCGAAATCCTGCCACACCTGCGTGAAGTCGCGCTCGCGGCCAACAATAGCCAGCCGACCGCCGCGAGTCAGCCATTCTTCGACGAACTACGGGTTGAGGTCTGGGTGAGCGAGCCGGAGTACGCGCTCGGCGTGCGCGAGGAACGGGAGTCGCCTGCCGAGGGGCTGGCGGAGGACATCTACTTCAACGCGCTCGACTACTTCCACGCGCTCGGTGAACAGGTCGTGGGCGAGCCGTGGGATGAGCCGGGGCAGATCGTGCCGCTCGTCCACGTCGCGCCGGGGGAGCCGCCGCGCGCGAAGGTGACGCTGCTCCGCTACGGCGCGACGACGATGGGTGCGCCATCCGCACCGGAACCGCGCGCGACGGGCGTGGCGATGGACGAGATCGTGACGGGCGCGAACCTGCCCGGCCTGCTCGCGCACGCGAGCCAATTGCCCGGTGTGACGGTGCGCGACATCGACCGTTCGTACCAGGGCCGGACAATCGCGGCGGTCGAGGTCGTCAAGCCGGACAGCGTGGCGGTGCGCTCGCGGACGAAACTGGCGGCGATCAAGCCGACGCATCTCATCGTCGCGCGGCACCACGCGAACGAGGTCGCGAGCACGACCGCCGTCTTCCGCTTTATCGAGTTGCTCGCGACCGACCCCGCGACGATGCCGCTGCTCGACCGCTGCAACCTCGTCTTCATCCCGATCGAGAACCCGGACGGCGCGGCGCTCCACGCGACGCTGATGGCAGAGCACCCAACGTGGAAGCACCACGCGGCGCGCTACAACGCCGTTGGGGTCGAGTTCAGCAGCCATATGAGCAATGCCGCGACGCCCTACGGCGAGGCGCGCGTGCGCCCCTTCCTCTGGCGGCAGTGGCGGCCCGATGTGATCACGGACAACCACGGCGTGCCGTCGCACGAGTGGTGGCAGCCCTTCGCGGGGGGGCAGAATCCGCCGCGCTTCCGCATCTCGTACTGGCTCTGCCAGGCGCTCATCTACGGCATCTGCCGCTACGTGCCGGACCCGCCCCACGCCGCCTTCGCAGAGGCGCTGCGCGAGGTTGTCTCCCGCGCCATCGCCGCCGAACCCGATCTCCACGCCGCCAACCAGGTGTACGCCGAGCGGTACGCGCGGTGGGGCACCCAGTACGTGCCGGAGCAGTTCCCCGCGACGTACCACGGCGACATGTTCTGGTTCTTCCGCCCAATAGAGGAAGCCACGCCGGTGGGACGGCCCGATGTTGCCCGGCGCGAGGCGGCGATGATCTCCGCGACATGGGTGACGGAGGTGATCGACGAGACGGCGCAGGGCGCGCACCTCGCGCTCGTCGCCAAGGCGCACCTGACGGCG
>JBBSII010000477.1:0-4124 GCA_038232175.1 Thermomicrobiales bacterium | reverse complement strand
GTTCCGCGTCTCCGCGACATCGGTCTGGACGGCTTTGTAAGCGCGGTAGACCGCGTTGCTTTTCGGTGCGATGGCGAGGTAGAGCGCCGCCTGCGCGAGCGCGAGCGCGCCCTCCGGCATGCCGATGAAATGCACCGCCTGCTGCGCCGCCATCGCGATCACGAGCGCTTGCGGGTCGGCCAGCCCGACATCCTCCGACGCGGCGCGCACGAGCCGCCGCGCGACAAAAAGCGGGTCCTCACCTGATTCGAGCATCCGCCCCATCCAGTAGAGCGTCGCGTCGGGGTCGGAGTCGCGCAGGGATTTATGGAGGGCGGAGATCGCGTCGTAATGCGACTCACCTCCCTGATCGTACACCGCCGCGCGGCGTTGCGCCGCCTCCATGACGATCTCGGCGGTGATCACCGCGTCGTTCGCGCCTTCGTGAGCGACGGACGTAGCGGCGACTTCGAGCGTGTTCAGAGCGAAGCGCGCATCGCCATTCGCGAGGTTGATGAGCGCCGCCCTGCCGCCTTCGTCGAGCAGCACGTTCGCCGCCCCCAGTCCGCGTTCCATATCCGCCAGGGCATTCGAGACGATCGTGCCGATGTCCTCATCGGTGAGAGAACGCAGAGTGAAGACGCGGGCGCGTGAGAGCAGCGGCGCGTTGACCTCGAACGACGGGTTCTCGGTCGTCGCACCGATGAAGATAACCGTGCCATCCTCAACGTACGGCAGGATGGCGTCCTGTTGCGCCTTATTGAACCGGTGAATCTCATCTACGAAGAGGAGCGTGCGTCGCCCGTTCTCGATCTTGCGCGCTTGCGCCTCAGCAACGACCCGGCGGAGGTCGGCGACACCGGCGGAGACCGCGCTGAGCGGGGCGAACTGCGCATCCGACGCGCGCGCGATGATCCGCGCCAGCGTCGTCTTGCCGGTGCCGGGTGGCCCCCAGAGGATGCAGGAGCGCACCGCATCGTTCTCGATCGCGCGGCGGAGCACGCGACTAGCGCCGAGGATGTGCTCCTGGCCGACATACTCGTCGAGCGTACGCGGGCGCATTCGCGACGCCAGCGGCTCGTCCGTGGCGGCGACACGGAGCAAGGGTGGCTGCTCCGTCATTCCCCCGCCTGTTCGCGGGCGTCCAGTCGCGCGTGGATGGTGGCGATCAGCACTTCGGCCTCATCGCGCGACGAAACACGCAGTTCATCGAGGTCCTCGACGAGCGTTTCCAGTTGATCGAGCAATTCGAGCAACTCATATTCGCGTGTCGGCAGCGTTCGCTCGCTCATGGGGTTGTCCTCATGACTGGAACCAGACGGCCGCAGAGACGATGCCGATGGCAACGAGCGCGACGCCACCGAACTCGATCGCATCGAACGGTTGCACACGGTCGCGCAGTTGCGCGCTCGCGAGGCCCGCGACGAGATAGAAGACGGCGAGCAGGAACGCGCCGCCGGTCCAGCCTGTCGCGGACCAGTAGTTGATAATCCACGTGACCTGACCGACGATCAGCGCCCCGACGACCGCATAGACGATCCGGCGTGTCAGCGCGGGTTCTTCTCCGTCCGTCATCTGTAGGAGGAGGAAGAAGCAGATGATCGCCACGGCAGACGCCGAGTAGACCGAGCGCAGTTTGTTGATGTAAATCATCGCGAGCGAAATGAAGGCGACGACGTAGGTAACAACGGTGAGCGAGGTGCGGGCGACATCGTAGCCGAACCCGTCGTGCTCCGCGAGCAGCACCCGCGCGATCATGCCGATGAGCAGCGCGAGGCAGACGACGACGGGCGCGACTACCCACCAGCGGCGATCATGGTAGACGGAGATGACGAGCAGGCCACTGAAGATCGTCAGGGCGGGGAAGACCCAAGCCGTCGCCAGCGGCAGCCTCGGCTGATTCGTGTTTCGCGTCGCGAAGGCGGCTGCCGCACCGACCAGGGCGCAGAGTAGTATTCCGGGGAGCCAATAGCGCCAGCCATTCGTCGCACGCAGCGTGAATGCGAGCCGGTCCTGCGCCGCGAGATTCCGGGAAACATATCCCTGAAGTACCAATAAACCCGCGCCGAACAATCCAATAAGAGTTAGCAAGGCCATCGTCAGACGCGGAAGCGTGGGGAGTGCCCCTCCCACGAAAGATTTACTCGCATCCTCCTGACCCGTAGGCGGCATGGCCCCTTCCGTTACCGTTACCGTGATCGGTTCCGACCCGATAGCTTCGCTGACACGATTACTGCGTGAAAGTTCGTCGTCCTGCATGTTTCCTCTCATGGCCGAAAACCCGAAGGGGAGATTACCTCGTCTCTGTCTATCCGAGTGCGCTCTTGACGTGTTCCGCAACCTGCCGCGACATCCCCGGCACGGCGGCGATCTCATCGAGCGTTGCCAATTTCAGTTGCTTCACCGAGCCGAAGTGCGTGATCAGTTGCTTCTTGCGCTTCGGGCCAATGCCGTGCACATCGTCCAATTGCGATTTCAGGCCGCTTGCGGAGCGCTTCTGGCGGTGAAAAGTGAGAGCGAACCGGTGTGCCTCGTCCCGCACCCGCTGCACGAGGAAGAGCGCCTGTGCATCCCGCGGCAACAGCACGGGGTCCTTGCGCCCCGGCAGGTAGAGTTCCTCATTCTGCTTGGCGAGGCCGACGATGGGAATGTTCTCAAGGTTCAGGCGATGGAGGACTTCGAGCGCGGCGCCGAGTTGACCCTTACCGCCGTCGATGATGATGAGGTCCGGCCAGACGCTCCACCCGGCGGCGTCGGTCGTGTCCGGCGACTGCAACCGCTTGAAGCGTCGCTCGACGACCTCGGCCATCGAGGCGAAATCGTTCGCCCCCTCGACCGTCTTGATCGCGAACTTGCGGTAGTCGCTCTTCTTCGGCTTCGCATCCTCGAAGACGACCATGCTCGCGACGCTGTTCGTGCCCTGCGTGTTCGAGATGTCGAAGCACTCGATGCGGCGCGGCCAGCCGGACAGGCCGAGGGCGTCCTGCAACTCGCTGAGCGCGGCGGTCATCTTCTGCTCGTCCGTCAGCCAGCGCAACCGATCCTGCGCGAGGTTCTCCGCCGCGCTCTCCGCCGCCATCGCGACAAGATTGACGCGCTCGCCGCGCTTCGGGACGACGATCTCGACCCGCCCGCCGCGCCGCGCCTGGAGGAAATCGACGAGAGCGCGCTGGTCATCGTCCGGCGCGGACTGGAGAATCAGGAGCGGCGGCACCGTCCGCTGGGTGGCGTAGTATTGCTCGACGAATGAGGCAAGCAGCGCCGCGTCGGTATCATCGATGCGCGAGCCGATCAGCCGCAGGTGCTCGGTACCGTGAATCTTGTGGCTGCGGATGTTGAGCACCTGCACGGACGCATCGCCGCCATCGCCGCGCGCGAGCGCGATCACGTCCGCGTCGGCGTCGCGCTGCGAGACGATCTTCTGGCGCTGGAGGACGTGTTCGAGCGCGCGGATATCCTCCTGATACCGCTGGGCGCGCTCGAATTGTAGTTCCTCGCTCGCCGCGTCGCGCTTCGCGATTAAGTCCGCCTTGATCGACTCATCCTTGCCGAGCAGGAGCAGCCCCGTGCGTTCCAGTTCCGCCTCGTACTCGGCAACTGTCGTCTTGCTGGCGCACGGCGCGAGGCAGCGGTGCAGGTGGTAGTACAAGCAGGGGCGCTGGTCGCCCTTGATCGTCATCGTGCACTTGCGGAACTGGAACAGCCGCTCCAGCAGATCGAGTGTCCGCTGCGGCGACCCGCCGGTGGTGATCGGCCCGAAATAGCGCCCGCCATCGTTCGCGATGCGGCGGGTGATGACGACGCGCGGCCATTCCTCATTCGTGATTTTCAAATAAGGATAGGTCTTGTCGTCCTTCAGGAGGATGTTGTAGTGCGGCTGATACCGCTTAATCAGTTCGTTCTCAAGGATCAACGCCTCGCGCGGGGTGTCGGTGCGGATCACCTCGAAATCTGCGATCCGGCGCACGAGTTCGCGCGTCTTGCCGTTCAGCGAGCGCGGGGAGCCGAAGTACGAGCGGACGCGGTCGCGGAGGGATTGCGCCTTCCCAACGTAGATCACCGTGCCGTGCTCATCCTTCATCAGATAGACACCGGGGGCCGTCGCGAGCGCGGTGAGGCGATCCGCGAACGGGTGCCGCTCGCCG
>JBBSII010000476.1:0-4127 GCA_038232175.1 Thermomicrobiales bacterium | reverse complement strand
GCGAGGCCGACACCGATGATCATTGTTGTGCGAATGTCGCCCACCGCTTCCGGGTTGCGCCCAATCGCCTGCATCGCGCCGGAGACGGCGATACCGATACCAATACCGGGGCCGATCGCCCCCATGCCAATCGCTACACCTGCACCAAGACGCTTTGCCGCTTCCGCATCGAATGCCACGAGTCATTCCTCCTTGTACACAGACTGGCTGGCAGCCCCGTTGCTACCATCCATTTCCTCTATGCTCCGTCCGGTTGCGTTCGCCGCGCCCGGTTGGCTCCAAACTGATGGGGGCGGCTATCCGAGGTGCGCGCCCGATTCGGCCAGTTTGCCCTCGTGCGCCTCGACCTGCGCCTCGCCGTGACCGCCCACCGCGAGCGAGATGTAGATGATCGTGAGGACGCTGAAGAGCAGCGCCTGGATCGCGCCGAAGAAGACTTCCAACCCGAGGAAGACCGTCGGGATGATTAGATAGGTGAGCGCGTACATCACCGTCACGAGTACTTCGCCGCCGAAGATGTTCCCGAACAACCGGAACGAGAGTGAGATGACGCGCGAGAGTTCGCCGATGATGTGAATTGGCGTGAGGAAAGCCGGCGTGGCCAGCTCTTTCAAGTAGCCACCGAGTCCATGCGACCGGACACCCATGACTTGCACGAGGACGACGACGATCAGCGCCATCCCCAGCGTCATGTTCAGGTCCGCGTTCGGGGAGCGAAACAGCGGAACCTTTTCATCCTTCGCGACGAATGTGCCGTCCGGCAATTGCTGAATATTCTCTTTCGCCTTGTCCGCGGCGCTCATCGTGGCGACGGTCGTCCCGGCGACCGGTACATCCTTATGGACATAGATCGAGCCGATACCGGGGAGCAACCCGGAATAGTTCGCGACGAGAATGAAGATGAAGAGCGTCGCGATGAGCGGGAAAATCCGCCGCGCCAACTTGCGGTCACCGGCGGTCGAGGTCGTGAAACCAAGCAGGCCTTCGATGGCGGTTTCCACGAATGCCTGCCGTCGCCCCGGTACGACGGCCAGTTTCCGTGTCGCAAGCGCGAAGAAGGCAACAAGGGAAACCATGACGATGAGCATCATGAGGTTCGAGTTCGTGATTTTGATCGGGCCAATGTGGAACAATTCCTCCGCAGGGAGACTGATCTTCGGGATCGTGATTGCGAATATTGGGCCCATGCCGTAGCTCCTTTGCTCGGTTTACTCCCTGTACATCATCGGACAGGTCGCGTGGACACTGTTATTATAACTCGCCAGGCGGATTGGGGGGGCGTTTACGCCCTGACGGCAATTTCCTCACCAGGTCGTACATGGCATATCCCGCACCGATGAGGCCAAGCGCGATGCCAATCAGCAGAAAAAGTGGGCTGGTCCCCACCTTCTTATCGAGAAAGATTCCCCCGACGATGAAGACGATCAGCGGCCCCGCGATGCTGAACCCGACTTGCGACGCAAGCGCGAGCGTATTCAGTTCTTTTTGCTCCATCGCCGCGTCTCCCAATCTCCGGGCTGCTCGCCCGAAAGCGGCAGTATCATAGCAGGCATACAGCACGCGCGCAAGATGAATTCCTAGCGCGAATCACCCGCTATGGGCGCTCGTTTAGCGCCGGTTTGCATTCCTCACCCCGTCCCCTCTCGTACGGAGCCATCGCCCACACGCCTCGATGCACTCAGTTTACAGCGGCGATGGAGAGGGGAGGGGAACGATTTTGCAATCGGCTCTTAATCGTGCCGCGCCGCCTCCGCGACCAGTTCATGTTCCTCAATCGGCAGCGGCTGCTGCATCCCCTCGCGCGGCGTCGTGATCGCGGCGTGGATGAAGGCACGGAAGAGCGGGTGGGGCCGCGTCGGGCGGGAGAGAAATTCCGGGTGGAACTGCACGCCGACGAACCACGGGTGATCGGCTCGCTCCATGATCTCGACCAAACGACCGTCGGGTGACGTGCCGGAGACGATGAAGCCGCAATCCGCGAGCGCGGGCCGGTAGTCGTTGTTGATCTCATAGCGGTGCCGGTGCCGCTCCATCACGAAGTCGGTGCCGTACGCATCGGCGGCGCGCGTCCCGTCGATCAGGTGGCACGGCCAGTGGCCGACGCGCATCGTGCCGCCCATGTCCACCACATTTCGCTGATCGGGCATCAGGTGGACGACAGGGTTCGGCGTGATCGGGTCGATTTCCACGCTGTTCGCGTTGTCGAGGCCCGCGAGGTGGCGCGCCGTCTCCACGACGGCCATCTGCATCCCGTAGCAAATGCCGAAGAAGGGGATGTCGTGCTCGCGCGCGTATCGCGCTGCGATCACCTTGCCCTCGATGCCGCGTGGCCCGAAGCCGGGCGCGACGAGGATGCCCGCCGCATCGCGGAAGAAGGGTTCCGGGTCGCGCCCCTCCAAATCCTCCGAGTCGATCCAGTCGATCTCAACGGCGACATCGTTCGCGAGCGCGGCGTGCTGCAACGCCTCCGCGATCGAGATGTACGCATCGCGCAAGGCGACGTACTTGCCGACGAGCGCGATGCGGAGCGACTGGCGCGGGCGCTGGATGCGCCGCACGAGCGCTTCCCACTCCGACAGATCCGCCGGTAGGGAGGGGAGGCGCAACGCCTCGACGAGATAGTCGCCCAAACCCGCCTTTTCGAGGACGAGCGGCACCTCGTAGATGCTGCTGACCGTCGTGAGGGGGATCACCGCCCGCTCCTCGACATCGCCGAAGAGCGCGACCTTCTCCTTCACCTCGTCGGGCACATCGTAGTCAGAGCGGCAGATGATGATGTCCGGGTTGATCCCGATGGAGCGCAACTCCTTGACCGAGTGCTGCGTCGGCTTCGTCTTCAACTCGCCCGTCGCGCCCACCTTCGGCAGCAGCGTCACGTGGATGTAGAGGACATTGCCGCGCCCCGCGTCCTTGCGCATCTGGCGAATCGCCTCGAGGAAGGGCAGGCTCTCGATGTCGCCGACGGTGCCGCCGACCTCCGCGATCACGACTTCCGGCGCGTGCGGGTGCGCGGCCTCGGCGGCGGCGTGCACGCGCGCTTTGATCTCGTTCGTCACATGCGGGATAACCTGCACCGTGCCGCCGAGGTAGTCCCCATGCCGCTCCTTCGCGAGGACGGTCGAGTAGATCTGCCCCGTCGTCACATTCGAGGCGCGCGTCAGCGATTCGTCGATGAACCGCTCGTAATGGCCGAGATCAAGGTCCGTCTCCGCGCCGTCGTCCGTGACGAAAACCTCGCCGTGCTGATACGGGGACATCGTGCCGGGGTCAACATTCAGGTACGGGTCGAGTTTGATGATCGAGACGGAGATGCCCCGGCTCTTGAGTAACCGGCCGATGGACGCGACGGCGATCCCTTTGCCAACGGACGAAACCACACCACCGGTCACGAAGATAAACTTTGGCACGCACCGCCTCCTCAGTAGTCAGTAGTCAGTAGCCAGTAGCCAGTGGGCAACACGAATTTTCCCGTCGCGTGCCTTGGCTCCAAACCACTCACCCCTGACAATTCCCGCCCGACATACTTCTCATACGATCCTATCTGACTACTGACTACTGGCTACTGACTACCGGCTACTCATCACACATCCAGAACCGTCACGCCCATCGTTTCCGGGAGGGCGTTCTTGCGGATCGTCAACTTGTCCTCGCGTGGCACCTCGGTCAGGCCGAGCGCGGTAGCGAACTCGCCGAGCGCGCGCTTGCCCGCGTCCTCCGCGATGCGGTAGCGCATCGGGATGACGAGGCGCGGCTCGATCTGCCCGATCACCTCGGTCGCGCCCGTCGGTGTCAGCGCGTCAGTGCCGCCAATCGGGACGAAGAGCACATCCACATCGCCCAACGCCTCGACCTGCGCGTCCGTCAGCGGGCGGTTGATGTTGCCGAGATGGCAGAAGACCATCTCATCCATCAGGATAAGGTAGACCGTGTTGAACTCCTTCTTCGCCGCCGCGCCGTCCGCGCCACGCTGGGTGCGGATGCCGGAGATGAAGATGTCCTGCACCTCGTACTCGCCCGGCCCCTCGACGAGCGTGAACTCGCCCTCGACCGCGCTCAACCCGGCATCACCGGCGCGCGACGAGAGGGTCACGATGTCCGCCTTCTGCTTCGGCATCGCGAAGCCCATC
>JBBSII010000475.1:0-4129 GCA_038232175.1 Thermomicrobiales bacterium | reverse complement strand
GGTAAAGAGGGTCATTCTCCTGAGAAACGTTGGTACAAACCGCCCGAAATTTAGATGCGATTGCCCTGCGTGGGGTACGCAGGTCGCCTGCCATCGACCATCATCGCCATACATTGCACGAAAGTCGAGGTTTTTATAAATCTGCACAGACATTCAAGGGGTAATCGTGTACACTCCAGAACGTTCCAGGGGATGTAGAAAGCAGGCGTCTCTCGAATGGGATCGTGAGCGCGCCATCGTGGGGAGATTTCGAGGGGCATGAGGGCAACGAAGTTTGGCGCGCGTTCTGGCATCTTCGGCGCACTGCTCGCACTCCTGCTGATGAGCACCGGTGGGGCGATCGCCGCACCTGGCGCACCCGACCCGGCGACTGTGCCGACATTCAGCGCGAACAGCAACTCGCGGTTCGGCGTCGTCACGCACATCGCGACCCGCTTCGGCCACTACGGGCAGCAGAATGGCCCGATGGATATTGCCAGCGGCACCGGCGCGGGCTGGATTCGCGAGGAAATCCGCTGGGACTGGGTGGAGCATCCCCTCGGGCAGTGGGACTGGGGCTTCACCGATGAGATGGTGCAGGATGCCAGGGGGCGAAATCTGGAGATTCTCGGCCTCCTCGGGTACAACAACCCAGCGCAGACCGCCGGGCAGTTCGCGTATACGAACCCCGACATCGGGCTGTGGAAGAATTACGTCGCTGGCGTCGTCAATCACTACAAGGGACAAATCCACACATGGGAGGCCTGGAACGAACCGGATGTCCCGTACTTCTGGAATGGCAGCGTCGCGGACTACGTCAATCTCCTGCGTGAGACGTACACCACGATCAAGTCCGTCGATCCGACCGCGACGGTGATGAACGGCGCGTGCTCGAACCTCGACCTCAACTGGTTCAACGACTTCCTCAATCAGGGCGGTGCGCAGTACACGGACGTGCTCGCCTTCCACCCGTACGCGCAGAAATCCAGCCTCGATAACGGGCAGTACCAGAAGACCAACCTCGCGCATTTCCGCGACATTCAGGCCAAAACGGGCAAGCCGTGGTGGTTCACGGAGATCGGCTGGTCCAGCGCGTCGAACGGCGCCGATTACGGCGGTGGCGTCGGCTCCGAGCAGGCGCAGGCGAGTTACATGATCCGACAGTACGTCCAATCCATCGACTTTCCCGGCCTCGATGTGCAGCACATCTTCTGGTACAACTTCCGCGACGATGGCACGGACCCCGGCAATGCCGAGAATAATTACGGCCTGATCCACAACGACTGGCGCACCCCGAAGTTTTCCTACACGGCGTACCAGCAGATGACGACGCACCTCAACGGCGCAGCCCCGGTGGGCACGGTCGATTCCGGCGCGGGCATCGCCTACCGGTTCAGCCGCAATGGGATGATGGTCGATGTCGTCTGGGGTGGTGGCCGCACGAACCTGCCGACGACCTCCCCGAAGGCGCAGGCATTCGACATGGCGGGGAACCCGCTGGCGGTGGACGTCAGTAATGGGCAGATTCATGTCAATGTCGGCGCGGACCCAGTCTTCATCGAGCACTCCGGCGCGCCCGTCGCCGCAGCCGCACCCCAGCCGCCGACGAGCACCTTCGTCCCGCCAGGGCAGCCACCGGTCGCGAAGCCCGGTATCGCAGGGCCAAAGGGCGGCTGATCGCACGCACGACAGATGATAGGAAACGGAGGGCAGCCCCGCCCGCACACCGGGGAAATGCGAACACAGAAGGCGCGGAGCACACAGAGAGCACAGAGAAGAGAAAAGAGAAAATATATTTGGATTCTCTCTGTGTCCTCTGTGTGCTCCGTGCCTTCTGTGTTGAATCTCCTTCGCCCTCTCGACACCGTTGCGGCAAGGCTCGCCGACTATTCTGCGTTGCCGAGCGCTCGTTGATCGTCTGGCCACGTCAGCAACCAGGTGACCGCGCCACTGAGGAGCGCGATCACTGCCGCGAGCCACCACGGGATCGTCACGAGCGTCCGCTCGATGGCCGCGATGCGCAGGGAAAAGGTCGCACCGAGGCCGAGCGCCACGCCGAGGATGAGCGAAATCGCGATCCAGTTGCCGCGCTTCGTGGGCACGAGCAGCGCCGAGAATCGCGCAATAGCGAGGATGACGATGACGACCAGCACGGCGAGCGAGAGATCGATGGTTCCGACACGCACCGGCTCGAACCGCCGGAATGCAAGACCGAGCGCGGCCCGGATACCGAGCAACCCCGCGACCGCCGCGAGCAGCCCGAGCAACGCCAGCGACGCCGTGCCCGACGCACGCGGCGCGACAAGCAGCGCGGCGAGCGCCTCCGCGTGCGCGCCCGCGCTCCCATATCCGAAGAACGCCGTTATGGGCGTCTGTGACCCCGTGGCCCGCTGCCGCCGCACCGCCACGACGAGTGGGCGAACGGCGCGCGTTGCCCGCTCCGGCGCGACGCCATGCACGCGCACGAGCGCGACCTCGATGTCTTCGAGGTAGGCCCGGTCGGTCGTCGTCAGAAACCGGCGTTCGTGCAAGTCCACGCGCATCCTCCCCCACCATGATAGCGAAGCGCGCGCCGCGCCGCGAGGGCCGCCATTGCCGCTGTTGCGAAGGGCGGCTACCATTGCGCCATGAATGACGATGCACCGACGGCAGGCAACGACGCGCTGATTGCGATTATCCGCGCCGAGATTCGGGGGGCGGGCGGGAGCATCCCGTTCGCTCGCTTCATGGAACGCGCGCTCACGCACCCCGTGCACGGGTACTACGCCAGTGGGCGGGGCGCGCCGGGGCGGGCGGGAGCGGATTTCCTCACCGCGCCGGAAACCTCGCCCTACTTCGGTCGTTGCCTCGCGGTGCAGGTCGCGGAATGCTGGGAGCGTCTCAACAGGCCCGCGCCGTTCGCCGTCTGGGAGCACGGCGCGGGCGCGGGCACACTCGCGCTGACCCTCCTCGATACACTCGTGGAACAATCACCGGATACGTACGCCGCGACGACGTATTGGCTGGACGATGTCGCGCCGCCGTCATTGGACCGGGCGCGCGCGAAACTCGCGGCGCACGGCGCGGCGGGCCATATCGGGTGGGGCGCGCCGGATTCGGGCATGACCGGCGTGGTGATCGCCAACGAGTTCGTCGATGCGCTCCCCGTCCACCGCGTCCGCGTGCATGGCGGTCAACTGGAAGAGGCGTACGTCGGGTGGAGCGACGAAACGGAGACCTTTATCGAAGTGTGGGCCGAGCCATCGACACCGGCATTGTCCGAATATTTCGCCACCGAGGAAATTTCCCTTGCTGAGGGACAGATCGCGGAGGTTTGTCTGGCGGCAACTGTGTGGGTCAACGCCGTTGCCGCGCGGATGGCACGCGGATATGTGATCACGATTGATTACGGCGACGAAGCCCGCGCGCTCTACTGCGCCGGGCGGTTCCCCGAAGGGTCGCTGACGTGCTACCACCGCCACACCGCCAACCGCGAGCCATTGCGCGCGGTTGGGGAGCAGGACATGACGGCGCACGTCGATTTCACCGCGTTGGAATGGGCGGCTACACTGGCGTGCCTGACGACGCTCGGCCTGACGACGCAAGCCGCGCTCCTCTCGTCCCTCGGCCTCGGGGAGATGCTGTACGCGGCGACGCAGGCCACCGCCGACGCCTTCGGGTACATCGATGAGCGCAACGCCGTGATCCGGCTGATCGAGCCGAGCGCGATGGGCCGCAACCGGGTCTTGTTTCAGGGCAAAGCCGTCCCCACGGAGCCGCCGCTTCGCGGGCTACTCGAACCGCCGATCTGAGGAGCGCAAACCATGCCGGATGAAACATTCACCGCGCCCCACGACGCCCGCTGCCCGAAATGCAAGGGCGCCATGGCCGTCGCTAACGTGCGGGACGCGGAGAAGGTCGATCTCGTCCGCGCCGAGAGCGCCCTCGACCGCGCGACCCCCGCCGCGCGCAGGCAATACAAGCACGTCGTTGGCACAACACTCTTCGCGCTCGTCTGCACCACCTGCGGCTACGTCGAGTTCTATGCGCGTGACCCGAAGGTGCTCCGCTGGCAGCCACCGACCCATTAGATGATTCAGCGGAGCCAGCGACGGAACCACGCAATCGTCTCCATGCCCATCGACGGCGTGACCGTGTGATCGACGCCCGG
>JBBSII010000474.1:0-4135 GCA_038232175.1 Thermomicrobiales bacterium | reverse complement strand
GTAGTGTTCGCGCTGACAAGCATCGTCGCCGGGCCGACGAACCCGCTGCTCGTCACGATCCGGCACGAGCGCATCCCCCTGGCGCTGCGCGGGCGCGTCTTCAGCACCTTCTCCGCGATCAGCCAGGTCGCGCAGCCGCTCGGTCTCCTCCTCGTCGGGGCGCTGCTCGACCGGATTGGCCTCCCGACGACGGTGATCGCGCTGATGCTCATCGAAGTGGCGCTCGGCATCGGCATGATCTTCGTCCCGGCGCTGCACGAGATGAATGCGCCCGCACCCGCAGGGCACGACCGGGTGGCGACACAAACCGTCGGAGGGAATTAATGCTCGCCATATTGCGCCAGCGAAACTTCGCACTGCTCTGGTTCGGGCAACTGATCTCGGTCTTCGGCGACTGGGTGCTGCTGATCGCGCTCCCATTCTACATTTTCGACGTGACCGACTCCGCGCTGGCGACGGGCGCGATGTTCATCGCGCAGACGGTGCCGCGCGTCCTGCTCGGCTCGTTCGCGGGCGTCTTCGTCGACCGGTGGGACCGCAAGCGCACGATGATCGCGACGGATGTGCTCCGCGCCGCCTTGCTCCTGCTCCTGCTCGCCGTCCGTTCCGCCGACTGGCTCCCGCTCATCTACGGCGTGGCCTTCTTCCAGGCGGTGATCGCGCAGTTCTTCATCCCGGCGAAGAACGCCGTCATCCCGCTCCTTGTGAGCGAGAGTGACCTGATCCCGGCGAACGCGCTCAATTCCCTCAGTGAGAACCTGACGCGGCTGACCGCGCCCGCGCTCGGCGGCGCGCTCTTCGGGCTACTCGGGCTGCGGAGCGTCGTGCTCGTCGATAGCGCGTCGTTCCTCCTCTCCGCGCTCGCGATCGCGCTGATCGCCGTCCCGGTCGGCACGCGCGCGGCGACCGCTTCCGGCGGTGCATCGTGGCGCGCGGCATGGGGCGAGTGGCGGGACGGCCTACGCCTGATCCGCAGCGTGCCGACGATCACCGCCGTTTTCGCGGCGATGGGCACGGCGATGATCGCGGAGGGTATCTTTCTCGTGATGCTCGTCCCCTTCGTGAAGATCGTGCTCCACGGCGGCGCGCAGGATTTCGGCTGGCTCGCGAGCGCGCAGGCGGTCGGCGGTCTGGTTGGCAGCGCGGTGATTGGGCGGTTGGGCAAAGTGGCGCGGCCCGCGATCCTGATTCCGTCGTGCGGCTTCCTGTTCGGCCTCTGCGATGTCGCGCTCGCGCTGGCACCCGGCCATGTGGGATTGGCCCCGCTCGTGACCGCGCTGGTGATGATCGGCCTCGCGGGGGCGCCGATTGTCGGTTTCTTCATCGGCCTGCAAGCCCTGCTGCAAGGCAGCGTCGCCGATCGGTACCGGGGCCGCGTGTTCGGCGCGTTCTCGACCATCGTCGCGCTGATGACGCTCTGCGGGCAGGGGATTGGCAGCGTCCTCGGCGACCGCGTCGGCGTCGTCCCGCTCATCGCCCTCGCGGGATGCTTCGACATCCTCGCGTCCGGCGTCGCCTTCGTCTTCCTGCGCCGCGCATCGGGCAACACAATGATGCAGCAAGAATCGGCGCGACCGATGGTTGAGGAAGCGACGCTGCGCGGATGACCTCCACCAGGGAGCTTATTGCCGCGTCCCCGTGCCGTACAGGAAGAACGTCGCCGTCTCGCGCGCGTCGATAGTGAGGCCGACGCGGGCGCAGCGGGCGGCGAGCGTGGCAGGGTCGTAGAAGTTCTTGACGATCTGATACGCGCGCCCGTCGTTCAGCTTGCGCGTCATCACCTGCGCGTCCTGCGCGGGCAATTGGTGGTTGTTGGCGGTGGTCAGCGGCTCGCGGCGGCCATCGACGAAGAAGACCTTCCCACCGGGCCTGAGCGCGGCGGCAATCGTCGCGAGGAAATCGTCCAGCCGTTCTGAAGGGATATGTGAAATCCAGAAACAGAAGCAGACGCCATCGTACTGGCCGTCCGGCTGCCATGCGAAGAGGTCCGCGATGGTGTACGCGACGCGGTCGCTCGCCACCTTCGCGCGGTTGAGTTCGACCATCTCGGGCGACGCATCGACCGCCATGACCGACGACGCCGTTTTGATGAGCCGCTCCGTCCAGATGCCGGTGCCGGGCGCGAGTTCGAGCACGTCACCCGTCAGATTGAGCACATCGAAGGCGGCAAAGACCTCCTCCATCTCCGCGAACCAGCGCCCATTCTGCTCCGCACCGTGATCGTACCGTCCCCGCCGATACCACCACTCGTCGTACTCAGCGGCGCGGGCGCGGTAGTAATCCACCATATCCGTGAGCACATCGGGCGAAACAGTATCACGCATCGCGAACCTCCCCTTCTTTCCTGACACTTGGAGTGGTGACGGCGGGCCGAAGGCCGCCGCCACCGGTTCAGATCATTTCCGTATACCCAATACTACAGCACATCGGCAATGGCGGCGCGCGCGACAGCGAGCGGCACATCGTGGCACGGGGCGACACGCGCATCGTCCGCGCTTCCCTCCGGCAGCAGCCAGGTTGTCGTGCCGCCGACCGTCTTCTTGTCCCGCGCGATGTACGGCACGATGCGGTCGAGGTCGAGCGACAACCCGAGGTCCGCCGCGCGGCGCGGCAACTCATAGGCATCGAGCAGCGCGCCGTACGCCGCCGGGAGGCCCGCCGCGCATCGGTCGAGCGTCGCCGCCATCGCCGCCTCCGCCTGCAATCCGAGCGCGACCGCCTCGCCGTGGAGCATCGGCGCCGTTGCGCCGGGAGCGGTCCCCGCCAACGCCGCCGCCTCGATTGCGTGGCCCGCCGTGTGCCCGGTGTTGAGCATCGCTCGCAGCCCGGTCTCCTCCCGCTCATCGGCGCGCACCACGGCGAGTTTGAGCGCGAGGTTCCGCGCGATTACGCTCGTCAGCGGCAGCGGCGCGCCCGCCACGAGCAGATCGGCGCGGTCGCGGAGCGTCGAGAGCAGCGTCGGCGCGCGGACACCGGGCACGCCGCCCTCGACGAATGCGTGCTTGATGATCTCCGCCCACCCGGAGCGAAATTCGCGCGGCGGCAGTGTCCGCAAACAGGCAGGATCGACGAGCACGAGGTGGGGCTGGTAGAACGCGCCGACGAGGTTCTTGCCGGCGGGGAGGTCCACCGCCGTCTTGCCGCCGACGCTCGAATCCACCATCGAGAGGAGCGTCGTCGGCACCTGCACGAGCGGCAGGCCGCGCAGATAGGTCGCGGCGACGTACCCCGCGAGGTCGCCCACCACGCCGCCGCCGAGCGCGATGATCGCGGTCTTGCGGTCCACACCCGCCGCCGCGAGCGCGGTGTACAATTCGGCCGCCCGCGCGAGGCTCTTGCTCGTCTCCCCGGCAGGCACGGCGAGGGTCGCCTTCAGTGGCAGGCCCGCTTCCCAAAGCAACGCGCGGACGCGATCGCCAAGCACGGCGTCCACCCGCTCATCGGTGATGAGCACGACGCCGGACAGCCCGCCCGGCCAGCGCGCCGCGATGCGCTGCGGCAGCGCCGCGAGCAGCCCGTACCCGACGGCGAGATATGAGTCGTGGGACGCGGTGGCGAAGCGGTCTTCCCAGAGCGCAACAGGTTCCCCGCGCACGAGCGCGGCGAGCAGGCGAGCAATCTCCGTCGGCGTGCGCCACTCCGTATGCAGCGACACATCGGCCCGCGCGTACGACGGGGCGCGGCGAATCGTCATCGCCCGGAGCGCCTCGGCGGGGTCGGCACCCGCGAGCAACGGGCGCGCCGCGACATCATCACCGGCGCTCCGCGCGTGTTCCTCAAGCCGTGCGAGCAGCGTCTCCGGCGACGCATCGAGATGCACAACGAGCGCGTCCCGTCGCATCATCGGCCAGTTCGCCTCGACGATCACCACACCGCCGCCCGTGGCGATTACCGCCCGGTCTTCCCGGCAGGCATCGGCGAGCGCGGCGGCTTCGAGCGCGCGAAACGTCGGTTCACCGTCCTCCGCGAAGACGCACGGGATTGGCTTCCCAGCCCGCCGCTCCAGCAAAACATCCGTATCGACCGCACGCCAGCCGAGCGCATCCGCCAGCAGCGCCGCGACGGTGCTCTTCCCGCTCACACTCAGCCCAACGAGGACGATTCGCCGATACTCCACGGTAACTCCTGAAACGAT
>JBBSII010000473.1:0-4138 GCA_038232175.1 Thermomicrobiales bacterium | reverse complement strand
TGGTTGGTATAGAGTGGGGAGCAGTATCGAGTGCTGGGCGCTGAGCGCCAGGGATTCGTCATCGCTCTGCGGGGCGGAATGGGAGGGGCATGTGAAGATCACGGCGATTGAGACGATTTTCGTGGATCGGTACCTCTTCGTGCAGGTGCACACGGACGCGGGCATCGTGGGACTGGGCGAATCCGGCAGTTGGGGCTTCCTTGAAGCGTCGGCAGCGGTGGTCGAGACCTTTAAGCGCTATCTGATCGGGCAGGACCCGCTCAGGATCGAGCACCACTGGAACTACCTGTATCGCTGGACGCATTTCCGGGGCGCGGCGATCATGGGCGCGCTCTCGGCCATCGATATCGCACTGTGGGACATCGCGGGGAAGCACTTCGGCGTGCCGTCGTACCAGTTGCTCGGCGGCAAGACGCGCGACAAGGCCCGCGTCTACTACCACGTCTTCGGCCAGACGCGCGAGGAGTTGGTGCAGGGGTGCATCGACGCGAAGGAGCAGGGCTTCACGGCGGTTGGCCACCTGACGCCCTTCACGGACGACCCGCGCGATCAGCCCTACTTCAAGACGCACGCCGCCAGGATGGGCGACGCCATCGAGACGGTGCGTCAGTACCGCGAGGCGGTCGGGGACGCGGTGGACTTGTGCGTCGAAATTCACCGGCAGTTGACCCCGGCGGAGGCGATCGTGCTGGCGCGCGGGATCGAGCCGTACCACCCGTTCTTCTACGAGGACCCGACGCTGCCAGACAACTTCGACGCGATGGCCCTGATCGCGCAGCACATCAACATCCCGATCGCGACGGGCGAGCGGCTGCACACGATCTACGAGTTCGAGATGTTGCTGGCGCGCGGCGCAGTGCAGTACGTCCGCCCCGATGTCTGCATGTGCGGCGGCCTGACGGGCGCGAAGAAGATCGCCGCGCTCGCGGAGGCGCGGCACGTCGGCGTCGTGCCACACAACCCGCTCGGCCCGGTGAGCACCGCCGCCTGCATTCAACTCGCCGCGTGCATCCCGAACTTCGCGTTGCAGGAGTACCCGCTCGGTGAGAACGGCCCACCGAAGACTGAGATGGTCAAGACCACCGTGCAGCGCGAGGGCGGCTACCTCATCATCCCCGACGCGCCCGGCATCGGCATCGAACTCGCCGAGGACGCCGCCGAGCGCCACCCGTACAAGCCCCGCGCCGTCATCACCCGCTTGCACGAGGACGGGTCGGTGATGGACCAGTAAGGGAAGTGCTGAGTTGAAGAGTACTGAGTACTGAGTGGGATGCGTGCACGTCCTGGGTTGTTCCATTGTCATCTTCGCCGGGGAAGTCCTAACCCCCTGACCCCCTTCCCGCCTCGGGAAGGGGGGCGAGCCTCCGAGGGAGCGGGGCGCTATGGGGAACGCCTTGATAGTGCGATGAGTCACCCCTTCCCTCGGCGGGAAGGGGTCGGGGGTTAGGATTCCTAGAGGGGAGCGGGGAATGCGGATCACGAACATCGAGACATTCTTTGTGCAGATCGCGCCGAAGTTGCGGACATGGCTCCTTGTGAAGGTCTCGACGGATGCGGGCGTGCACGGCTGGGGCGAGGCGACGCTCGAAGGCAAGGAGATGACCACCGCGACGGCGATCCACAACTACGCCGAGCAGCACGGCATTATCGGCGCGGATCCCCGGCAGATCGAGCGCATCTGGCAGATCCAGTACCGGCACGGCTTCTGGCGCGGCGGCGTGGTGCTCAACTCCGCGATCAGCGGCATCGACCAGGCGCTCTGGGACATCAAGGGCAAGCTCGCCGGGATGCCGGTCTACGAACTGCTCGGCGGCGCGGTGCGCGACCGCATCCGCATGTATACCCACGTCGCTATCGGCCTGCCGACGGAGCAGACCGCCGAGGATGTGCAAAAACTCGCCACCGCAGGCTGGACCGCGCTCAAGGCCTCTTCTTTCGCGCCACTCCCGGAGAACCACGAGGCGGACGCGGTGCGGATCGCGGTGGAGCGGGTCGCCGCCATCCGTGCGGTCGTGGGCGACACAATGGAACTCTTCGTCGATAACCACGGCCGCACGCGCGCCTCCGTCGCCTGCCGGATGCTCGACGCGCTTGCGCCGTACAATCTCGCGTGGTTCGAGGAACCCGTCACGCCGGAGGACCTCGACGGTCAGCGGCGGGTGATGGCCCACCCGAAGAACACCGACATCGCGACGGGCGAGCGGCTCTTCTCGCCGTGGGAGTTCCGCGACATCATCGAGCAGAAACTGACCGACGTGGTGCAGCCGGACATCTGCCACGCGGGCGGCATCACGGCGCTGAAGAAGATCGCGGCGATGGCGGAGGCGCACCATATCCAAGTCGCGCCGCACAACCCGCAGGGGCCAATCGCGACCGCCGCGTCGATCCATCTGGCGGCGTGCATCCCGAACTTCCGCATCCTTGAGTTCGCCAACCAATTGCATCTGCCCGGCTGGGCGGAGGTGCAACGGAACCCGCTGCCGATCACGCCCGGCTGGGCGGAACTGCCGACCGCCCCCGGCCTCGGCGTCGACTTGGACGAGGACGCGCTTGCCCGCTACACGGTCGAGCCGACGGGCTACTACCCCGGCGTCTACGAGGAGGACGGCACGCCCGCGAATGTCTGAGTTGGCAGTCGGCAGGCGGGAGCAGAAGCGCCACGTCGCTGTCCCGTGCCAACTTCTCCGGGGTGCGACGCGGACACGGAGCCGTTCAGCCAGCCCATACACGTCGCCTTCCGCATCACGCGCCGGTGGCGTCGGCTGTGACCGTCGCGGCTGACGCGGTGAGGGTCGCCGCCGCTTGGGCGTTGGGAGTTGGTCCAACCCGCAACAGTATCGTGTTCCGCCACGGGTCCTGGATGGCGACGACATCCTCCGTTCGCGTGGAGGCGAGGCCTGCCGCCGCGACCCGGTCGAGGACGGCACGCCGAGCGTCCGCCGTGGCGAAGTCGATCGTGAAGAAGCGCAGGCCAACCATGTCCGCCGGTGGGCGGGAAGCGCCCGCGCTGTGCCAGGTGTTCATCCCGATGTGGTGATGGTACCCACCGGCGGAGATGAAGAGGGCGGTCGGCATTTGGGCCACGATATCGAAGCCGAGAGTATCATGGTAGAACGCTGCGCCCTGCGCGATGTCGCCCACTTGCAGGTGGATGTGCCCAAGCCGCGTGCCTGCGGGCAGTCCGGCCCACGGTTCGTCGGCACGCGCGGCCTCCGCAAGCAAGCCACGGATATCGACCGGGTCCGCCGCCATCTGCACGCGCCCATCGACCCAGCGCCACGCATCGCGCGGCCGGTCGCGGTAGACCTCGATGCCGTTCTCGTCGGGGTCCGAGAGATAGAGCGCCTCGCTGACCAGATGGTCACCCTGGCCGGGCAGCGGGAAGCCACGATCGAGCCAGTGCCGCAACCAGCGGCCGAGGTCCACTCGTGTCGGCAGGAGGATGGCGAAGTGATACAGGCCGATATAACTCCTGCTTTCCCGTGGCCAGGGCCGCGCCCCCGGTTGTTCGGTGAGGAGAAGGAAGGGCATTCCGGCCACGCCCAGCGTGGCCGTCGAGCCATCCTGATGGAGAACCGCGAAACCCAGACTCTCGGTGTAAAAGGTCACGGAGCGTGCGAGGTTGGCGACGGTGAGTGACACAAGCCCAACCTCCGTCGCGGGGTCGATGGCGCTTGTTGTGCTCCCGGCGGCCGTGTCGGTCATCTGTGTCGCATCCATGATGCGTCTCCTCTCTGGGGTGTCCGTGCTAGCCTTAGCGCACGATGGCAGTGTCGAGGGTGATCTTTGCGATCACCGACCATCACGCTACCTGCCTCCAATGCCGCATCCATTCGCCCAAACTATCATCGCACAAAACTATCATCGCACAATTGAGCAGGACGTACGCGGTGATGCCATAGCTCGGCACAAAGGCTTGTGCGTTCTCGGTTCATCGCACGTGACGGTGCAGGCGATGAACCGGAAGATGGCTCCGCTACGTATTGTCCAGTGAACCACAGGGCTTATTCAAAGTCGAAGAAGGAGGATCCCTCCGGTAGGATAGGGTTGTCTTGACTCACTACCCGAAGGAGGAATCCATGTCCCAGATCGTACCACCCCTCGCCGCTGTGCTGGCGGACTTCCCCGATTTCCGTGA
>JBBSII010000472.1:0-4148 GCA_038232175.1 Thermomicrobiales bacterium | reverse complement strand
TGACCCCTTGCCGGGCAGTCGCGATTGGGACAGAATACGTCGTGCGGGTTCATAGACTCTCCTTCTTGTCAAAGAAGATTCTACTGAACTCGCATTTCCCTGTCTCATCCCGCTACTCCACCGTTCCCCATGCACCTACCTGGCGCGATGCAACGCGCTTTTTCTCCGGTATGAGCGCTCAAAGAGGCGCTTGGTGGCATCAATGCGGTTAATCGAGGCCACGCACGGCGGGATCGAGCATCGCGCATCCGATCAGCAACGCGCTGATCGCCCCGCTTAGCACAAAGACCGGCGATGCGCCGATGTGGTCCGCAGTGATGCCCGCCGCACCGAGGCTATCGGGCAGCGAAACATCGGAGCCGAGGGCATCGATGCTTGCGACGCGCCCCGGAAGGTCGCGCGGCACGAGTTCCTGTAGCGTGTTCGTTCAGACGAGGCCGAGCATCGCCGCCGCAACACCCGCGACCGTCACCGGTAGCCCGATCACGGGAACCATGAGCGCGAGGAGCATCCACTGAGCGCTGGCCCCGTGATCCCGTCGAGTCGGAGACTGAGGCTGCGGAGCGAGTTCGCTGGGAAGAGTGTTGGCAGGATGATGTCTGGGATCACGGACGGTTTTCTGCGGGCGGTGCACCAGTAGGGCTATAGAGGACTGTCCGGCAACGACGATGAGCGCAGCACCGGAAGGCGCGTATCTCTGCTATTTAGCGAAAGTCGAATCATCGAACGGGCTGGGCGACGAGTGTTGTACACCCCCAAATGGGGCTGCGCCATTGTGGCGCCCAATCACACGTGGCGCGTGGCAGGCTACACGTGTAGACTCGTGGTGGAGGTAATTCGATCCCGTGGACACAAGGGTTCGCAGATCATGCCACCAAACGGGCGGCGGTGAACTCGCGAGGGCTTTGACGGTTGGGCGATCCGATAGCGGCCACACCCGTCCGGGCCTCCTCATCGCATCACCGATGAGTTTTTGCTGGTGCCGACGTTTTACCTCCAGGAAGATCGGCGACTGTGCCAATGACAACAAGGAGGATGCTTCGTGGATTGGAAACTCGAACTCGTGCTGGTTCCCGTCTCGGACGTGGATCGCGCCAAGGAATTCTACATCGAGCAGGCTGGCTTCAATCTGGACGTTGACCACCGCGCCGGTGAAGACTTTCGCGTTGTGCAGTTGACACCGCCGGGATCGGCGTGTTCGATCGTCCTCATGAGGAACACGGAGGCGGCAGGCTCCGTCCAAGGCCTGCAACTGGTTGTCTCCGACGTCGACGCCGCGCGTGTCGCGCTCGTCGAACGTGGGGTGGCCGCCAGCGAGCTCTTCCATTTCGAGGCGGGCGGTCAGGTGCCGGGGCCTGATCCCCAACGCAGCGACTACAACTCGTTCCTCTCCTTCAACGACCCCGACGGCAACGGTTGGCTCGTGCAGGAGGTCAGGCGAACCGGGGCCGGAGCATGACTGAGATGACGATGAATCGCCCTGACGAAATCGCCGCTCTCTCTGGTACGGAGTCGGCCTTCGCGGCGCTCACCGAGCGCCACCGGCGCGAACTGCATGTACACTGCTACCGGATGCTCGCCTCGTTCGACGACGCGGAGGACGCCGTGCAGGAGACGTTCCTGCGCGCGTGGCGCAGCCGCGACCGCTTCGAAGGCGGCGCATTGTTCCGTGCGTGGCTCTATCGCATCGCGACGAACGTCTGCCTCGACCTGCTCCGGGGGCGCTCGCGTCGTCGGATGGCGGCGCACTCCCTCGCCGACATGCCCTGGCTCCAGCCGTACCCAGACCGATTGCTCGACCAGGTTGCGCCGAGCGACGACCAGCCGGACGCGGTCATCGTCGAGCGGGAGACGGTCGAGCTCGCATTCCTCGCCGCCCTGCAGGTCCTGCCGCCGCGACAGCGCGCGGCGTTGATCGCGCGCGACGTGCTCGGCTGGCCGGCAAGCGAGACGGCGTCCCTCCTCGCGACGAGCGTCGCCGCAGCGAACAGTGCGCTCCAGCGAGCGCGCGCGACGATGCAGGGACATCTGCCGACGCGGCGCGCGGAGTGGTCCGCACGGGAGCCGAGCGACGGGGACCGGGTGCTGCTCGCGCGGTTCATCGACGCGCACGAGCGGTGCGATGCTGCGGCTGTCGTCGCGATCGCGTCACAGGGTATCCGGATCACGATGCCGCCGAACCCATTCCGCTTCGAGGGTCTCGCGGCGATCGTGCCGCTCCTCGAGCGCGCGTTTGGAGCGGAGAGGGATGGCGATTGGCGCCTCGTGCCGACGCGGGCCAACCGGATGCCGACAGCAGCGAGCTACCTCCGTCGGCCGGGCGACGCCGCGTTCCGGGCGTTCAAGCTCGATGTCCTGCGCATCGAGGACGGCGCCATCGCGGAGATCACAACGTTCGGCGCCGGGCTGTTCCCGGCATTCGGCCTACCGCCGACGCTCTGATGACGACCGGCAAGCGGACTGCTGTCGTTGGTCCGGGCGGATGAGGTGTGGCGGATGTACATGGGTTGTGGACGATGGCCGATCGGGCTGCGCCGATGTCGATACGGGTGGCGGCAACCGTGCGAGTCACACGCCTTGTCACACCATGGGGTACGTTATAGATATGATGGTTCTTCCGGCTCATCTTCGCCGAAGGCCATCCAAGCGTCCTCTTCCTCGAGTGCGGCTCGCGCGAATGTGTCAACGAGGCGACTATTCTCGGCTCCGGTGGGCACTCAACCAGCATGTCCGCGACATCCCGTACGAAGAGGTGATCCATGCCGTCGCCGCGATATTTGCACATCAGGCACGTCTGTCCCCCACTGTGATGCACTACGGACGAGGCAAGGGGAGGGGCCGCAGCGGCACCGGTGACGACTGGATGATCGACGTGGTCGTCGTGCCGTAGAGGAGAAAGCGGTCGAGGATGCGGTCGAGTTGATCCATGGCGGGGAGGTGGACCTTAACAATGAAACAGTCCTCGCCTGTGATGCGGTGGCACTCGACGACTTCGGGGATTTGCTTCGCAATCTCCGCGACCTTCGGCAATTGCCCCGGACTCGGGCTGATGCGGATGTATGCGGCGATGGGAAGGCCGAGGGCGGTCGGGTTCACATCGAGGCGATAGCCCAGGATGATTCCCGCCTCCTCCAATCGATGCATGCGTTCGGTGACGGCCGGTGAGGACATGCCAACCCGGCGACTGAGTGCCGACATGGTGAGCCGAGGATTGCTCTGGAGATGCTCCAGGAGTTGGAGGTTGATCGCGTCAAGAAGCCCATTTGACGCTTTGTAAGTCAAAGTATCGTGATCTGTCGATTCTTTAGGCATTCTGTCGCTCACTCCTTAATTCTGTCATGTACTCATGCGCTATTCCCTTTTATCATCGTCGCATGGCAAGAACGGCGCAAGTGATCCGCACAATTGGTCGGCGAGGCCCCAATGTGGCGACGAGCGTGCCGCCGCACCTGTTCTTTCTCGTGAGCGCGGTCTTCCATTACCTCGGCCCCGCGTTCGCGGTCCTGCTGTTTGCCCACGTTGATGTCCTCGGCGTCGCCTGGCTCCGGATCGCGAGCGCTGCGGCGGTCTTCGCGGTCTGGCGTCGGCCCTGGCGGCTCTTTGCTCAACAATCATGGCCACAGCGCCGGGTACTCATCGGGTTGGGTGTCGTGCTCGGGCTGATGAACAGCTGCTTCTACCTCGCCATTGCCCGCCTGCCCCTGGGGACGGTCGGCGCGTTGGAATTCCTCGGGCCGATCACCCTCGCGGCAATCGGCGCGCGCACCCGCCGGAACTTCCTCGCGCTCGGGTTCGCGATCATGGGCGTCTGGTTGCTGACGGATGTACGCCTCGCCGGTGCGCCGCTCGGATCCGTTTTCGCGTTCGCGAACTGCGCCTTATTCATGTTGTACGTGGTGCTTGGGCATCGTATCGCCCAGGACGGCGGCAATGCGGGCATTGACCGGCTCGGCGCCGCGATGATGGTGGCGTTACTCACGGCGACACCGCTCGGAATCACTGCGGCGACATCGACATTCAGACACCCGCACCTGCTCCTTGCGGGCATCGGGGTGGGGGTTTGTTCGTCCGTCATCCCCTATGTCTGCGATCAACTGGCGATGGCCCGGCTCTCCCGCGCTTCCTTCGCCTTGCTCCTCGCGCTCCTT
>JBBSII010000471.1:0-4149 GCA_038232175.1 Thermomicrobiales bacterium | reverse complement strand
TGGCGATGGGCGGGGCGCGAACGCTTCTGCCCGATGTGACGATGTGCGCGGATGCGTATTCGGCGGCGGAAGGCGCGGACGCGGTGGTGCTTGTGACCGAGTGGGAGCTGTTCAAATCGGTGAACTTCCGGCGTCTGCATGCGCTCATGCGTCGCCCGGTGCTGATGGACGGGCGCAACATGTACGACGGACGGGAGATGCGGGAGATCGGCTTCACATACGCTGGCGTCGGGGTGGCGGGGGAGGCGGCGCGCGAGGACATCACCCAGCTGCTCGGGGCGGCCCATGCGGGCGATCCGTGCGACGCGATCGCGCAGCTTGCCGCCGATTGACGCAATCCCCCTTCGATTATATGCAACCTCCCTGGTTTCGGACCGTCACTTTTCGCTTGGGGAAGCGTTAAAGGAACGATGGGAGGATTGTGGACGGTAGGAAAGTGCTGGCCCTCGATCGCCCGACGTTGCCACTATTGATCGCGCGTGCACCAGTCGAATAACTCTGCGTCAAGCGGAATGTGACGATCCAACACCTGTAACGTGGTCACCTCGGTGTTGGGGAGCAAGCGGTGAAACCGATCTGTACAACCGATCGGTTTTTTTGTGTGCTCCTTGGAGGCCCGAATGATACCCAGTAGACGGACATGGCATCATACCTCCCAGCGCGCTACAGCGGCCCTGCCCATATTCGGCGTGCGGGAGAAGCGTGTCTCCGCATACCGCTCGTCCACCCGCGCGCACGATCGCATCGCGGCGGAGACGACGGTCCCGATCATGACCGCAACGGAGCACCTCCGGTACCGGTTGCTCGTCGGCCTCTGGCTCGCCGGGAGCCTGGCATTCTGGATGTGGTGGATGCGGTCGGTTCATGTGGTCACCATCCCCCGTTTCCTCTTTATCACCGTACCGAATGTGTACATGTTCTTCGTCCTGCCCTGCTTTTTCTTCTTCTTCGTCGGACGCATGCGACGACCCAACCCCGCCCTGTGCCTGGCTCCCGGCCTGCGCGTGACCTTCGTGACGACGTTCGTGCCCAGTTCGGAGACGCTGGAAGTGTTGGAGCGTACGATCGTCGCCATGCGCGATCAGGAGGGCTACCCGCACGATGTATGGGTGCTCGATGAGGGCGATACGCTCGCCGCGAAAGCGCTCTGCGACCGTGTCGGCGCCTTCCATTTCAGCCGCAAAGGCATCCCGCGCTATCAGGCGACCACATGGCCATTCCAAATGAGGATGAAGGCGGGCAACTACAATTCCTGGCTCGATTGGCTCGAAACGCAAGATATCGGCTACGACCTGATCATGCAGATGGATACCGACCATGTGCCGCAGCCGGGGTACATGACGGCGATGCTCAGGCCGTTCGCGGACCCGGCCGTCGCGTACGTCGCCGCCCCCTCGATCACGAACGGGAATCTCCGGGAATCGTGGGTTGTCGCCGCGCGGTCCGAGCTCGAGGCGGCATTTCATGGGCCCTTGCAGGCGGGGTTTAACAGCGGCTATGCGCCGATGATCATCGGCTCGCATGCCGCCTTCCGGGTCGCCGCGCTGCGCCGGATCGGCGGCTTCCAGCACACGTGGGCGGAGGACCACCACAACGCGCTGCGCCTCAATGCGCACGGGATGCCCGGTCTCTTCAGCCCGGACGCCATCGCCGTCGGCGACGGTGGCGCGTGCTTCGCCGACGCGATGGTGCAGGAGTATCAGTGGGCGCGCGCGCTCACCCAAATTTTGCTCAAACACTTCCCGAAGGACAACCGGACACTCCCGCTCCGCATGCGGCTCCAGTTCACGTTCACCGAGACCTGGTATCCACTCTACTCGCTGACGTTCCTGATGGGGTGGTTGTCTCCGCTCATCGCGCTCGTGACCGACCGACCGATGGCCCGTGTCAATTATTTCCAGTTCGTGGGCATGCAGAGTTTCGCCGCGCTGGCTTCGCTCGTTCTCATCCTCTGGATCAAGCGGCGGGGTTGGCTCCGGCCGCACGACTCGGCGATCGTTACGTGGCGTACGGCGTTTCTCATCCTCGCCCGCTGGCCGTTCATCCTCATGGCGGCCGTGGAGGCGCTCGTCGGCTGGACAATGAAGCGCGACTTCCCGATCCGCGTCACGCCGAAGGGCACGCGCGGCTCGAAGGCATTGCCGCTCCGGATGCTCCTGCCCTACGTCGCCATCGTCACCGGGTGCCTGCTTGCCGTTGCGTTCCACCTCCGTCTCGGTCGCACGCGCGATGTTGATGGATATATGTACCTCGCGCTCTGGTACGCGGCGCTGTATCTCGTTTTTCTGGGCGTGATCATCTGGCAGAATGTGGCCGAGAATGCGCGAATCGCCGGGATGGCGCGCCGGGAGGTGCGGCGCATGCACGCTGCCGCGTTTTCGCTCGCCGGCGCGTTGGCGATCCTCTTCGCCGTGCTTGTTCCGTCGGCGGGTGGCTCTGCGGTGCACGCCCTGACATGGCAGCCTGACCGCGGCGGACCAACCGTGCGCACCGACCTCGTCGCGGAGGATACGAACGTGGTGTCGCGCGGAGAAATGTCCGTAGCACCATCGGTTGCAGCTTCGTCGTCGCGGGACGAGACCCGGGACGAAACCCGGGACGTTCACCCCGTCCCAGCACCTGTGACGAGTTCGTTCGGTGTGCCCACGGAGGCTGATTCCCCGGAAACAACCGCGCGGCCGCAGGCACCCGTAAGCCTCCCGGCGAACCGCCCGTTCATCGGCTTTTATAGTCCCATGGATGTGGCCGCGAGGAACAGCGCCGATGTGGAGGAGGTCTTCGTCCCATTGAAGCCTGGGATCGGCTCCCAGATCGCGGCGCACGGGGCGCGCATCCTGGAAGCCGGTCGCGTCCCCGTGATCACGATCGAGCCGTATCCGTTGCAGGTTGGCGGCCTCGGTGACGCGACGCTGCTCACCGACCTCGCCGGTGGGCGCTACGACGCGACGATCGCCGAGGCTGCGGAAGCCGTCCGAGCGTTCGCGCCGCAGCCCGTGTATATCCGCTTCGCACACGAGATGGACTTGCGGGGGCACTTCCCATGGGCGCAAGGGAATCCAGCGGGGTACAAGGCGGCCTATCGCCACGTCGTCGGCGCCTTCCGCGCGAAGGGCGACACCAATATACGGTGGGTGTGGTCACCGAGCGGGAATGACGGGTCCGCATCCTACTATCCCGGTGATGATGTCGTGGACGTGATCGGCGTCACCGTGCTGGTCGCCCAACCGTGGGAAGCGGATGCAGGGTTCGCGGCACCGCGCTCCTTCGTGGAGATCATGCGAGAGCGATACGGCCTGAGCGCGCGTTTCGGCAAGCCGATCATCGTCGCCGAGCTCGGCGTTGCACTTGCCGATCCCGTCGCGGAAGAGCGATGGCTCGGCAGCGCGCGCCGCGCGTTCAGCCAGTTCCCACAACTCAGCGGGGTCATTTATTTTGACGCGCAGAACCCGCCGGTGCCGGTGAGCGACCTCGCCCTCCCCGACTGGCGACTGACGGACGCCACGCGTGCGGCGCTCTTCGGGCCAGTCAAACCGGTCGTGCCTCGTGAGGCCGCAGGACCGGCGGCCCAGTCCCTCTATCCGTTGTATATATCCGGCGATGTGTCATCGTATTCCGGTCCAACGGGTCATCCGCGCTGATCGGTGCGCGCCCGATAGCGCGCTCAAAGATCGCGGAAGGCTTGGAGCGATGACAAGGAGGAATTGACGCGCCAGTCGGCGCGGGGAAAGTCGGCGAATCGCGGGTCGCCCATCAATCTCACGGTCCAGTCGTCGTGGAACCAGACGATGGCGCGGATGTTCGGCAGCGCGGCGGGGGTCGCCTTGAAGAGGTCGGTCACCCACTGCGCCTTGCTGCCGCCCTGCTCGACGCTCGATGCCTCGGCAACCATGATCGGTTTGGTCGGGTTCATCGCCCGGAAGGTGCGATAGGTCTGGTCGGCGATCTGCTGCGCGGATCGCCACCCGCCCCAGTCGAACTGGGTGCCGCCGTTGTAGACATCGACGCCGAACCAGTCCACGTACGCGTCGCCGGGGTAGATCGCACTGAAGGGAACGACGTCATTCTCGGGGTTCGGGCACCAGACCCAGAGGACGTTCGTTGCGCCTGCCCGCGCGAAGCGGTCATGGACGTGCCGCCAGGCGGCGACGA
>JBBSII010000470.1:0-4189 GCA_038232175.1 Thermomicrobiales bacterium | reverse complement strand
GCTCAAGCCGTGGATTCGTCACGACGGGATCGAACTGTACAGCGCGATCGGCGGCAACGACGCGCTCGTGATCGCGTCGGACGCGGACATGGAATTGGACGGTCGCCACGATCTGCGTGCCTCCTTCTCCGTGCGCGCGGGCGAGCGCGTCCGCACGTCCATGGTGTACGAGGACCCCGCGAGCCTCGACCGCGACCCGCCGCGCCGCATCCCGAGCGGCGAACTCGATGACCGGCTGCGCGAGACGATCGCGTGGTGGCAGGAGTGGTCGTCGCAGGCGCAGTGCGACGGCATTGACGAATCCAGCGTGCTGCGCTCCGCGATCACCCTCAAGGCGTTGACGAACGCCCCCACCGGCGCGATCATCGCCGCACCGACGACCTCGCTACCCGAGACACCGGGCGGCAGCCGCAACTGGGACTACCGATTCAGTTGGATCCGCGACTCCAGTTTCAGTGTCCGCTCGCTGGCGGACATCGGCCTGGACAGCGAGGCGGACGGGTTCCGGCGCTTCATCCAGCGCTCCGCAGCGGGGAGCGCCGAGAGCCTGCAGATCATGTACGGCGTCGGCGGCGAGCGACGACTGACCGAACTGACGCTCGGCCATCTCGACGGCTATCAGGGGGCGAAGCCGGTGCGGATCGGCAACGCCGCCTCCGATCAGGTGCAACTCGACGCCTACGGCGAGCTGCTCGACCTCACCTGGCACTGGTACCTGCGCGGCAGTTCACCGGACGACGACTTCTGGCGCTTCCTGCTCGATCTCGTTGACACCGCCGCCGAGCGCTGGCAGGAGCCGGATCGCGGCCTCTGGGAGGAGCGCGGCGATCCGCAGCACTTCGTCCACTCCAAGGTGATGTGCTGGGCGGCGGTGGACCGCGGCATTCGTCTCGCGGAGGCGTGCCTCCGCCAAGCGCCGCTCCGGCGGTGGAAGAAGGTGCGCGCCGATATGCGCGCCGCCATCGAGCGCGACGGCTATGACGCCGAGCGCGGCATTTTCGTGCAGGCGTTCGGCTCGAAGGCGCTGGACAGCGCGCTGCTCCTGCTCCCGACGGTTGATTTCGTCGAGTGGGACGACCCGCGCATGATCCGCACGACCGACGCGATCATCGAGAACCTGGACGACAACGGGATGTTGCTGCGCTATCGCCTGAAAGAGTCGGATGACGGCCTCACGGGGCAGGAAGGGACGTTTCTCGCCTGCTCGTTCTGGCTCGCGGAATGCCTCGCGCGGCAGGGCCGGATCGACGAGGCGCGCGATGTTTTCGACCGCGTCGCCTCGACCAGCAACGACCTCGGGTTGTTCGCGGAGGAGTTCGACACGCACGCGGGCGAGATGCTCGGCAACTTCCCGCAAGGGTTGACCCACCTGTCGCACATCGCGGCGGCGGTCGCCATCGCCCGACACGTCAGCGACGAGGATTTGATGCGGCAGCAACGGCAACAACAAGTCTGGTCGAAACACCCGCACCAGCATGATGCCGGGCTGCATGGTCGCGCGGATGGGAGCGATTGATGGACGAGCGCGCGATGGTGCGCCTGACGATGGCGCAAGCGACGATTCTCTTTCTCAAGAACCAGTGGTCCGAGCGGGACGGGGTGGAGCGGCCCTTCTTCGCGGGCTGCTTCGGCATCTTCGGGCACGGCAACATCGCGGGGATTGGTCAGGCGCTCCAACAGTACCCGGAGTTCCGCTACTACCAAAGCCGCAACGAGCAGTCGATGGTCCACATCGCGGCGGCGTACGCCAAGATGACCGACCGCCTGCAAACATTCGTCTGCACCTCCTCGATTGGCCCCGGCGCGACGAATATGCTGACGGGCGCGGCCGGGGCGACGATCAACCGCTTGCCCGTGCTGCTCCTGCCCGGCGACATCTTCGCGCGCCGCAACGTCGCGCCGGTTTTGCAGCAACTGGAATCGGGGCAGAGCGAGGATGTCTCGGTCAACGATGCGTTCCGCCCGGTCAGCCGCTACTGGGATCGCATCAACCGCCCGGATCAACTGCTTACCGCGCTCCCTGCCGCCCTCCGCGTGCTCACCAGCCCCGCCGAGACGGGCGCCGTCACGCTCGCGCTGCCGCAGGATGTGCAGACCGAAGCGTTCGACTATCCGACCGCTTTCTTTCGCAAGCGAGTCTGGCATGTCCCGCGCAATCGCCCGGATGGCGCGTCGTTGGCGGCGGCAGCGACGTGGATTCGCCGGAGCGCGCGCCCCCTCATCGTCGCGGGCGGCGGGACGATCTACAGCGGTGCGACCGCTACCCTGCGCCGCTTCGCGGAACAGACCGGGATTCCGGTTGGCGAGACGATGGCCGGGAAAGGGAGCCTGCGCTACGACCATCCCCTCGCCCTTGGCGCGATCGGCGCGACGGGCACGCGCGCCGCGAACCGGATCGCGCGCGACGCGGACCTCGTCATCGGCATCGGCACGCGCTACAGCGACTTCACGACCGCCAGCAAGACGGCGTTCCAGTCGCCCGAAGTGCGCTTCATCAACATCAACGTCGCGGAGTTCGACGCTTCCAAACACGCCGCGCTCCCCCTCATCGGTGACGCGCGGGCGACGCTGGACGAACTCGCGACGCTCGTGGACGGCTTTCAGACCGACGCCGCGTACCACGCGGAGATTGCCGCACTGCACGGCGCATGGGAGGACGAGGTGGGGCGCATCTACGCCATTCGCCACGCGCCGCTGCCGAGCCAGGGCGAATTGATCGGGGCGGTCAACGAACGGGGAGACGCGGAGGGCGTCGTGGTCTGCGCGGCGGGCAGCCTCCCCGGCGACCTCCACAAACTCTGGCGGGCGCGGCACCCGAAGCAGTACCACCTCGAGTACGGCTACAGCTGCATGGGCTACGAGATCGCCGGTGGGCTGGGCGTGAAGATGGCCGTGCCCGAACGCACCGTCTACGTGATGGTCGGTGACGGCAGTTACCTGATGCTCTCGGCGGACATCGTCACGTCGATCCAGGAAGGATTCAAACTGATCATTCTGCTGCTGGACAACAGCGGGCACAAGAGCATCGGCGCGCTCAGCCGCTCGCTCGGGCAGGAGGGGTTCGGGACGCGCACCGTCTTCCCCAGCGAGGGCGTGCTCCCCGGCGATGAGGCGGGCGCGGCGGCGACATCCGTGCCAGTGAATCTCGCGATGAACGCGCGCAGCCTCGGCGCGCACGTCATCGACTGCGCGACGTACGCGGACTTCACCGCCGCACTCGACGCGGCACGGACGACGGATCGCACAACCGTCATTTGCATCGAGAATGACCGCTACGAGAGCGTGCCAGGGTACGAGGGGTGGTGGGATGTGCCGGTCGCCGAGGTCAGCACGTCGCCCGGCGTGCAGGACGCGCGAGCGACGTGGGCGGCGATGCGCGCGAAGGAGCGGTCGTGGTGACGGAAGCGGCGGTGCCATCAGCGGGCCAATTGCGGATCGGCAACGCGCCGTGCTCGTGGGGCGTGCTGGAGTTCGACGAGCTCGCGCCCACATCGGTCGGCTACGCGCAGATGCTGGACGAACTCGTCGCGGCGGGCTACACCGGCACCGAACTGGGCGACTGGGGCTTCATGCCGACTGACCCCACCCTCTTGCGGCCGGAACTGACGCGACGCGGCGTGGCGATGATCGGCGCGTTCGTGCCCGTCGCCCTCCGTGACCCCGCCACGCATGCACCGGGCGCGGCGACGGCGGTGCACGTGGCGCGGCTGCTCGCGGCGGTGGCGGATGCAACGGAGAGCGTGCAACCCGTGATCATCCTCGCGGATGATAACGGCACGGACCCGACGCGCACCCGGTTCGCGGGGCGGATCACCCCGGCGATGGGCCTATCAACGGACGAGTGGCGCACCTTCGCGGACGGCGCGATGCATGTCGCGCGGGCGGTGCGGGAGGCGACGGGCGTGCGTACCGTCTTCCATCCCCACTGCGCGGGCTGGGTCGAGACCCCCGATGAGATCGCCCGCCTGCTCGATTTGACCGACCCCGACCTGCTTGCGCTCTGCTTCGACACCGGCCACATCACCTTCGGTGGTGGCGATCCCATGGCCTGCTTGCGGCAGTTCAGCAGTCGGCTTGGTCATGTCCACTTCAAGGATTGCGACCCGACTGTGGCGGCCCACGTGCGCGCGCGCGATCAAGATTACCTCACGGCGGTGCGGGAAGGGGTCTTCTGCGAACTTGGCAAGGG
>JBBSII010000469.1:0-4200 GCA_038232175.1 Thermomicrobiales bacterium | reverse complement strand
CAGCAGGCGACCATCGCGGGGTTGTTCGGGCCGCGCAGGAGCACGCGATTGCCGGGCACGACGCCGAGATCGTCCACCAGTACATGCGCGATGCGGTTCGCGTGCGCCAGCAACTCGCGGTAGGTGATTGACCGCCCCTCGAAGTGGAGGGCGGGGCGGTCGCCGTGCGCGTCGGTCGCCATCGCATTGAGCAACTCCACGGCGCAATTGAGTTGCTCCGGGTAGGCCTCGGTGTCCGTGAAGAGGGGCCAATCGGCGGCAGGCGGGAGGTTGTCGCGCGCGAAGGTATCGAGGTGAGCGGTCGCAGGCTGCAACGTCTCTGGTTCGGGCAGTGCCATCGCGTTCCCCTCCTGCGTGCGGGTCGTGCCCTGTGATCGCGCGTCGGTCGCGGGCGGCGATGTGTTGCGTCACACTCCGATGGCGTGAGTGTCCGTCAGATCACGGATTTGTCAAGCGCCCTTCCCATCGGGCGCGCTGTCCCGCATGATGGGGTTGTACGTATTGCGGTGATGAGAGAAGGGACGAGCGATGAAAGTTTTGCAGCCGGCAGGATGGGCCCCGTCGCTCGGGTATGCAAACGGTATTCTCGCGGAGGGGCGCGTCGTCTTCGTCGCGGGGCAGATCGGGTGGAACGCCCGCAACGAGTTCGAGACGGATGATTTCGTCGGGCAGGTGCGGCAGGCGCTCGAAAACGTCGTCGCCGTCCTCGCGGTGGCGGGTGCGAAACCCGCCGACATCGCGCGGATGACGTGGTACATCACGGACAAAGCGGAGTACCGCGCGGCGGCGCGGGAACTCGGGGGCGTCTACCGCGCGGTCATCGGCGCGCACTACCCGACGATGACGCTCGTGCAAGTCGCCGCGCTGCTCGAAGACCGCGCCAAAGTCGAGATCGAAGCGACCGCCGTGATTCCACCGACCGCGTAAAGCAACCACACTGGGAACGGCGAGAAACCGGGGAGAACCGCAGCGGACGCAGAGAAGATGCAGAGAATGCAGAGTACGGACACTTTTCTTCTCTCTATTCTTCTCTGCGTCCTCTGCGTCCTCTGCGCCTCTGCGGTTCATTTGGTTTGATTCCCCGGCTTCTCGATCGGTCCGGCTAACCGCCGCCGGGTGCGTTGCCCCAGACGCGGACGGTGTTTCCGTGACGCTCGCCGGACCAGAGGGGCACGGTGCAGGTGCGATCCAGCAGGTGCTTCCAGAGTTGGGCGTGCTTGAAGGTCTGCTCGTCCGCGCTGAAGAGGGTGAAGACGGACTCCGACGCGACGAGGATAACTTTCTGCTTCGCCCGACTGAGCGCGACGGTTAACCGGCGCGGGTCGAGGAGGAAGTCGCTCGCGGCGAGGAGATATTCGCGGTCGCTCTCGGTCGCGCTGACGAGGATGACGGTGCGCTCCCCGCCCTGGAACCGCTCGACGGTATCGACGGCGGAGCGCGTGACGATTCCGGTCTGTGCGTCGCGCTCGGTGAGGCACGCGATATCCTCCTGCAAGGCGGCGCGCTGCGCCCGGTGCGGCACGACGACACCGAGGCCGTCGGCGGCGTCGAGCAGGTACGGCGCGCCGGTGAGCGCTTCGAGGATCGGCGTGACGAGCGACTGCTCAAAGCGATTTCGCATCTGGCTGCGCGCCTCCCCGTGCACGATGACGACAATCGGGTAATCGGGCGTGAGGACGCGCGCGACGAAGGTGTCCGGATCGTCCCGTTGGTCGCTCACGGGCAGCACGGCATGGCTGCGCGAGAAGAAGGGGATGCCGTCCTCGCGGTAAATCTCGTCCTTGAGGAAGGCTGCCATATCCGCGTGCAACCGGAAACTCTCCGCGAACTTAATCATCGGGAGCGATTGGAACAGCAGCGTGCCGAAGAGCGATTCGTACGTCCGGTACTCCTTAAAGGTGCGTCGTGGCTCGCGCTCCCAGTCGTGCTTGACGATCGGCGGCATCTGCCGATGGTCGCCGACGACGATCAACTGCCCCGTCGGCTTGAGGAGCAGCGCGGCCATCACCGCCTCCGGCAGGTTCATCTGCGACGCCTCATCGAGCACGAGGCAGTCGCACAGTTCGTGGCCGCACATCTCCTTTTTCCATCGATCCTTCACGATGCGGTAGACGCCGCCCGGTGTCGCCGCGACGATGCACCACCGCTCCGCCGCGATGCGCTCCGCCGCGCGCGGCGTGCCCTTGGGGCGATCATCGGCGCGCGGCAGGGCGATGACTTCGGGTGCGGGCGTCTCACGTGGCTGCGCGCGGAAGAGCGGCACATCCAGAATGCGGGCGTCGAAATGCGCCGCGAAGATCTCCGGCTGGCTCACGGCGAGGCCACGCAACCGCTCGCGCACGGTCACGATGTTGTCGAGCAGCACATTCGTCGCCGCGTGCGTCTTGCAGGAGACGAAGGCGCGGAACGGCTGGTCCGCCGCGATGGCGCCCTGCAACCGCGCGAACAGCGCGAAGGCGGTCGAGTAACTCTTGCCCGTCTCCGGTGGCCCCTGCACGAGCAGCGTTGGGGTGTTGCCGTGTGCGCCGATGAAGTCCCGCTTGCCCGGCTCGAAGGGGTGGAGCGCGCCCACGTCGTGGAGCGCGTCGAGACCGGCGAGGAACCGCTGTTGTGCCGCTGCCGCCTCCGGTGACCACGCGGCAGGCGCGGCGTCGGGATAGTCGAGGCGAGCGGCGAGCGTGTTCGCGCCCCCGGCACAGAGTTCCTCGATGACACTGGCGCAGAAGTGGCCGTACCAGTTGTTCGGGTCAGGGTCGAGCGTGTAGCGCTCGCCGTCGCGCAGTGGTTGGTCGATGCCGCTGAAAGCGAACCCCTCGATGGCGCTCTTGCCGCGCGGCCCGGCCATCTCGATCAGGACAGTTCGTGTGCGCGCGTTGATCTCCTTGATCGTCGCGCGCGTGCCGTAGAGCATCTGCTTCGGCGTCGGCGTGAACGGCGTGCGCTCCGCCTCCGGCAGCCGCGCATCGACGGTGAGGCGCGGGAAAACGACGACACTATCGCCGATGCGCAGTGTGGTGAGCGCCAGCGCCTCCGCGATGGGGCAATCGATGCCGTCCGTGACGAGATCGAGCCGGAACTGCATCGTGGCCTGCGACCACTTCGTTTCCTGTTTCTGCTCCTTCGTCAGTTCGCCGCGTCCCACGTCGGGGTTCGCACGGAGCGCGGCGGCTTTGTACTCCTCCGCCAACTCGAAGTGCTGGCGATTGTCGGCGTTCCGCGCCGCAACGTCGGGGGGTTGACTCGCCGCGTCGTAGCGCGCGAGCAGCGTCTGGCCCATCAGCACGCGGCGTTCCGGCGAAAGGAGCCGTGCCGCCTTCCACGCACCGAGTTCCACATGCCGCTCGATCATCACGAACTCGTCCAGTGCGTCCGCGCGGGTGCGCGCCTTCTCCATGAATGTGCCGAGGTCCGGCAGGTCGAAGGGGCGTTTCTCGGTCTGCTTGTTGCCCGTGAACTGCCGAGCGATGTGCTCAATCGCCTCGAGGCGGCGCGACTGAAAGGCGCGCAGGTGGGCGATGGTCGCCCCCCGATAGGGCGCGAACTCGTCCCGCTTGCCGGGGCGCGGCGGGCCGAGATCGTCCCACGCGGCGTAGGCGTATTCGAGCGGTATCTGGCTGTTGAAGCGCGCCCGCCGCGTGTACCACGGCGAGGTCTCATCGTTCGGTTCGAGTTTGCCCCGCGCGTCGAAGAGCCGCTCGTGAAAGAGCGACGCGAACGGCTCCGGCGTGTTCCAGTCGAACTTGAGGATCGCGGCGACCGACTGGAGCGACTGGCAGACAATCGGGTAATTCTTCAATTCGCGGATTTCTTCGTCGAGGAAACTGGCAACGGGCGAGTCGAACGCGGCGAGTTGCGTGACGAAATCGTAGCAGGGCGTCGCGCCGAAGATCGCGCCCAAGTGGCGCGCCAGCCCTTCGAGCAGCAGTTGCTGCGCGTGCCGGTTGAAGAAAATGAGGTGGATCGGCGCGCGCATCGCCCCCGTCTCGTCCGGCGCGGCGACTTCCACAACGGCGCGGAGTACCGCCGCGATCCAGCGGAGAAAGAGCGCCTGCTCCGTCACCGTGGAGTCCGGCGGGCCGTCCGCGATCTCAACGATGGTACGTCTGCGGGCGTCGGTCTCTTTCCCACCTTCCGATGCCGCGACGAGTGCGCCGAGCAGATAGACGCGATCCTCCAAGTAGTCGTGCTGCACGTCGATGT
>JBBSII010000468.1:0-4207 GCA_038232175.1 Thermomicrobiales bacterium | reverse complement strand
CTCGGCCCCGCGCTCGGCGAGGGTGTCTGCCTCCGCGTCGCGCATGCCTACGAGCAGGCGATGCCCTGGAAAGATCGCCGCCCGAACCTCTGAGCCGGGGTTGACGTAACGCACCAGGACCATTACTGTACGTACACATGTATCGTCGGTGCGTATGGCTTGGATGTGGCATGGGAGAGCGACTTGGCAGGACGATACGACGGCTCATCGGGGCGCTCCAGCGTCCCGTGCTTGTGGCCTGTCTGCTGCTCGTCACCGTCTACGCGACGGTTGGGTTTCTCCGGCAGGAACAGACGGTGCGCCGTCTGACCGATGAGGTGGCGCAACGGCAGCGGGAGCACGACGATGTGCTCCGCGAGCAGCAAATCCTCACGGCGCAGATCGCCGCGCTCAATGACCCGGCGCGGTACGGCCAGTACGCAACGCTCGTCGCGCGGCACACACTCCTGCTGACGCGCCCCGACGAGACCCTGATCGTCGTAAACTGGCAAGCGCCGAGTGGCCAGCCCACGCCACCGCGCGCGACCGACTGGAAGGCGCTGCTCCGTGCCGCCAACATCCCCAACCCCTGACGACTCGCCATCGTTCCGTATCCCGTGGAAACACACGGTGCACCGCGCCGAGGAATCGATGCCCTGCGGCTGCGGCAGGCGGACGGTGCGCGTGGGCGAGGCGTACGTCGTGATCGGCGGGTACGGGCGCGTCAACTGCTGGGGCTGCCTCGTGTACTACGGCTGGGCGTCACTCGATGATGTACCGGAGCCAATCCGCGCCGAAGTCGCTGCTGCTCAGATCCGTAAACGCGGGGAGTAGCCACAGAGACACAGAGGGCACAGAGAAAAGAAGAGATGAGAAGGGGAGGAAGAAGACCGTGCGGCCCGCTTCTCCGTAACCTTGCTCTTCCCTGTCTCTGTGTCCTCTGTGTCTCTGTGGCGAAGACAAAGTGTTACATCGTGTCGAGGCTGTCCCGCAGCACGTCGAGGTGCTCCAGTGCGAGGCCGGTGCCGATGGCGACGCACGAGAGCGGGTCTTCCGCGACGTAGCAGGGAACGCCTGTTACTTCGGTGAGCAGTTCGTTCAAGTTCCGCAGCAGCGCGCCGCCACCAGTGAGGATCATACCCTTGTCGATGATGTCGGACGAGAGTTCCGGCGGGGTCTCTTCGAGGACGCTGCGTACCGCGCCGATGATCGCCTCCAGTGGCTCGGTCATCGCCTCCGTCACCTCGTGCGCGTGAATCTGGATCGTGCGTGGCAACCCCGCCACCTGATCGCGCCCGCGCACATCCATGATGACATCCTCATCGAGGGGCATCGCACTCCCCATGAGAATTTTGATCTCCTCGGCGGTGCGCTCGCCGATGGCGAGGTTGTACTTGCGCTTGATGAAGTTCGCGATGGCCTCATCGAACTTGTTGCCGCCGACGCGGATCGAGCGGGCGACGACGATGCCGTTGAGCGAGATCACCGCCACTTCCGTCGTGCCGCCGCCAATGTCGATCACCATATTGCCCGACGGGTCCGCGACGGGGATGCGCGCGCCAATCGCCGCCGCGAGCGGTTCCTGGATGAGGTAGGCACGTCGCGCGCCCGCTTGCAGGGCGGCATCGCGCACCGCGCGCGTCTCGACACCCGTGACGCCCGCCGGGATGCAGATCATCACTTCCGGTTTGATGAGCGAGAAGCGGCCACAGGACTTGGCGATGAAGTATTTCAGCATCTCCTGCGTCACGACGTAGTCGGCGATCACCCCATCGCGCATGGGCCGTACCACTTCAATCGTCTCCGGATGGCGACCGATCATCTCCCGCGCTTCGAGGCCGACCGCCTTCACCCGCCCGTCGCGCGTGCCGATCGCGACGACGGATGGTTCATTGATAACGATGCCCTTGCCGCGCATGTAGACAAGGACATTCGCCGTCCCGAGATCAATGCCGATTTGTTTGACCAACCTTAATATCCCTTTGCACGAACCGGAGGCTCCCGCCCACATTTGCAGACCGCCCGCAAGTATAGACGGTACGCGGCGTCATCGCACGCGCTCGGCGGAGCAAACGAGTAACGAGTAACGAGGAGCAAATGATGGGAAGGCAGCAGAGATACGTCAGCGGCGGCGAAAAACTTCTTCGCCGCCGCTGCAAAACTACCCCCGGCTCTATCTCGGCATGCCACCGCCACGGCGGCGCTGCGCGATCCGCAACCGCGCAACGGCGCGGCGCATCGCCGCCTCCGCGCGCGCCATATCGACACTATCGGGGCTGCTCGCGATCCGTTCCTGTGCCCGGCGGCGGGCTTCCTCCGCGCGCGCGATGTCGATCTCCTCGGAGCGCTCGGCGGCGTCCGCCAGCACGAGCACCTTCTCCCGCGTCACTTCCATGAAGCCACCGGTGACGACGATGCTGGTCTCCTCACCGCCGCGCTTGATGCGCAACTCACCCGGCGCGAGCGTCGTGATGAGCGGGACGTGATGTGGGAGCACGCCCAATTGCCCATCGGCGCCAGGTGCGACGACCATATCCACGCCGTCCTCCTGCAACACGACGCGATCCGCAGTGACGAGTTCAAAATTCAAGGTTGCCATCACTGAACCCCCCTGCCCCTCCCGAAACGGAAGGGGAAATGCAACGGTGACTCAGCCAGTATGATGGGAACAAAGGCTGAGCCACCCGCGCCACCCGAAAAAGCCCCTTCCCAATCCGGGCGGGGGCCGGGGGTCTGCTATGTCGCCTGGCCTTCTGACATCTTCTGCGCCTTCTCGACAGCCGTCTCGATCGTGCCGACGTAGTAGAACGCCTGCTCCGGGAGGCTGTCGTGCTTGCCATCCAGAATCTCACGGAAGCCGCGCACCGTGTCCTCGCGCGAGACATACTGCCCCGTGAGGCCGGTGAATGGCTCCGCGACGAACATCGGCTGCGAGAGGAAGCGCTGCATCTTGCGGGCGCGCGAGACCGTCAGCTTGTCATCCTCGGAGAGTTCCTCGACGCCGAGGATGGCGATGATGTCCTGCAAGTCCTTGTACCGCTGGAGCACTTGCTGCACCTCGCGCGCCGTGTCGTAGTGCTCCTGCCCGACGACATTCGGGTCGAGGATGCGGGAGGTGCTGGCGAGCGGATCGACGGCGGGGTAGAGGCCCTGCTCCGTCAGCGACCGCTCCAGGTTAATCGAGCCATCGAGGTGGGCGAAGGTTGTCGCCGGGGCGGGGTCGGTGTAGTCGTCGGCGGGGACGTAGATCGCCTGCACGGAGGTGATGGAACCCTTCTTCGTGCTGGTGATGCGCTCCTGCAACTGGCCCATCTCCGACGCGAGCGTTGGCTGGTACCCCACCGCGCTCGGCATCCGGCCGAGGAGCGCGGAGACTTCGGAACCCGCCTGCACGAAGCGGAAGATGTTGTCGATGAACAGGAGAACGTCGCGCCCCTCGACATCGCGGAAATATTCCGCCATCGTCACACCCGTCAGGCCGACGCGCAGGCGCGCGCCCGGCGGCTCGTTCATCTGGCCGAAGACCATCACGGTCTTGTCGATCACGCCGGACTCCGTCATCTCGTGATAGAGGTCGTTCCCCTCGCGGGAGCGCTCGCCCACACCGGCGAAGACAGAGAAGCCGCCGTGCTCCGCCGCGATGTTGCGGATGAGTTCCTGGAGAATAACGGTCTTGCCCGTGCCCGCGCCGCCGAAGAGGCCCATCTTGCCGCCGAGGGTGAAGGGGGCGATCAGGTCGATGACTTTGAGGCCCGTCTCGAAGACCTGCACGGAGGTCAATTGGTCCTCAAACTTCGGGGCGGGGCGGTGGATGGAGAACCGCAGGTCCGTGTTCACCGGGCCACGGTTGTCGATCGTCTGACCTGTGACATTGAAGATGCGCCCCAATGTCTCCGGCCCCACCGGCACGCTGATCGGCGCGCCCGTGTCGGTCGCTTCCTGTCCGCGCGTCAGGCCGTCCGTCGAGGACATGGCGACGGTGCGGACGGTGTCGTTGCCGAGATGCTGCTGCGTTTCGAGGATGAGCGTGCTGCCATCCGGCATCGCGGTCGTGATGGCGTTGTAGATTTCGGGCAGGCGATCTGGTGGGAACTCGACGTCCACCACCGCGCCCTGCACCTGCACGATATGCCCCATCGCGCCGGTATGCGTGACTGCTTCTTCCGGTGCAACCGTTGTTGCCATGTTTGTGCCTCCCTGGTCGTGTTATCCGGCGGCGTCCGCGAGT
>JBBSII010000467.1:0-4207 GCA_038232175.1 Thermomicrobiales bacterium | reverse complement strand
TCGTTGGTGGCGCTCGGGCGGGTGACGACAACGATGCCGGTGCGCGAGATTTCGCGGATGCCAAACTGCTGGATGATGCCGAGGAAGGAGTCGATCTTGTCCGTCGCGCCTGCGATCTCGATCACCAGTTGGTTGTGCGATACGTCGATGATCTTGCCATGGAAGATGTCCGTGATTTGCATCAAATCCGCGCGGTTATTCGCCGTCGCGTTCACCTTGATGAGCGCCAGTTCGCGCCGGATGTGCGGCTCGGTCGTGATGTCCGTCACCTTGAGCACTTCGAGCAACTTGTAGAGCTGCTTCGAGACCTGCTCGACCGTCTCATCATCACCATGGAAGACGAAGGTCATGCGCGAGAGGCCCGGCTGCTCCGAGCGGCCCACCGTGACGCTCTCCGCGTTGAACATGCGGCGACGAAAGAGGCTCATCACCCGATTGAGGACGCCCGGCTGATCCTCGACCAGACAGACCAGTGTGTGCATACGCTCGGTCATTGGTTTACCTACCCCCATGGCGAGTAATGAGTAACGAGATGGAACATACACCCTTGCTAATCTGGATTTGTTACTTTCAACTCGTTACTCGTTACTTCTCCGTCGGATCCGCGAACACCATCTCCTCGTTGCCGTTGCCGGGGCCGACCATCGGGTAGACGTTCGCCTCGCGCTCGGTGCGAAAGTCGATCAGGACGGGGCCGTTCGTCTCCTGCGCCCAGCGAATCGCGGCGTCCACCTCAGCGTGGGTCGTCACCTGGCGGGCGGGGACGCCGTACGCTGCCGCGAGCAGCATGAAGTCCGGGCTGGAGATCGGCGTGGCGGAGCGATTGCGCTGGTGGAAGAGGTCCTGCCACTGGCGCACCATGCCGAGGTAGCCGTTGTTGATGATGCCGATCTTGACCGGGTACCCCTCCTGCACGATTGTCTGCAACTCGTGGAGGGACATCTGGAAGCCGCCGTCGCCGACGATGGACCAGACCTCCGCGCCCGGCCTACCCGCCTGCGCGCCCATCGCGGCGGGGAGGCCGAAGCCCATCGTGCCGAGGCCGCCGCTCGTGATGTTCTGGCGCGGCGTGTTGAAGATGTAGTACTGCGCCACCCACATCTGGTGCTGCCCAACATCCGTCGCGATGATCGCCGCGTCGTCCGTCAGTTGGCTCAGGCGGTCGATGACGTATTGCGCAGAGAGGGTGATGCCGGTGCCATCGCGGTCGGGGATGATGCGCGGCGGGTGCGCCGCCACCATCTCCGCCACCTGCTCCAGCCACTCCGCGTGCTCCATCTCCTCCAGTTCGGCGGTGAGCATCTGGAGGCTCGCCTTCGCATCGCCCACCACGGGCACATCGGCGCGGACATTCTTGCCGATCTCTGCCGGGTCGATGTCCATGTGGATCACCTTCGCATTGCGGGCGAAGGAGGCGAGCCGCCCGGTGGCGCGGTCGTCGAAGCGCATCCCGACAGCGAGCATCACGTCGCAGCGGTTGACGGCGCGGTTCGTGTGCGCGTGGCCGTGCATCCCCAGCAGACCGAGCGAGAGCGGGTGATTCTCCGGGAAGGAGCCGAGGCCGAGCCAGGTGTTGACGACGGGAATCTGCGTCTTCTCCGCCAGTTCGCGCAATTCCGCCGATGCCTGCGCGAGCAGCACGCCCTGACCGGCGATGATCAGCGGCTTCTTCGCGTCGCGGAGCATCTTCGCCGCCGTCCTGATCTGGCGGTGGTTCGGCGTGAGCGTCGGGCGATACCCCGGCAGCGAGATGGTGCGCGGGTACTCGTACATAACCTCCTCGTTGAAGCAGTCCTTCGGCATGTCCACGAGCACCGGGCCGGGGCGACCGGTGCGCGCGAGGTGGAACGCCTTCTTCAGCGTCGGCGCGATCTGCTCCACCGAATTGCAGAAGAAGTTGTGCTTCGTGACGGGGAGCGTGACGCCGATGATGTCCGTCTCCTGGAAGCCGTCCTTGCCGATCAGGTAGCGGACGACGTTGCCGGTGATCGCGACCATCGGGGAGGAGTCCATCATCGCGGTGGCGATACCGGTGACGAGGTTCGTCGCGCCGGGGCCGGAGGTGGCGATGCAAACGCCGACCTTGCCCGTCGCGCGGGCGTAGCCGTCCGCCATGTGCGCCGCCATCTGCTCGTGCCGCACGAGGACGTGGTGGAAGGGGTAGCGCGGGATCGCGTCGTAGAGCGGGATCACCGCGCCGCCGGGGTAGCCGAAGACGGTATCGACGCCCTCCTCGATCAGGGCGCGGCAGACAACATCCGCCCCCCGCGTCCGCGTCCCCTGCCATGAGGCGACTAACTCCGCGTGCTCGGCGCGCGGCGTGCCGTCCGGCGGTGTGGTCAGTAATTCGTTCCGTTCGCGCGTGACGACCATCGCCCCACTCCTCTCGTATGCTCCACTCACAAAAAGACCCCCCAAAAGTGGGAGGCGCCTGGGTCACTTTCTGCAAACCGTTCGTCAGTGTGGCGCCCGCCTCCCATCGCACACGCGCGTTACCGATGCGTCGGCAACGCGCCCGATAATAAGGAGCGCCAGCCCGGCCACCAGAATGAAAAGAGCCGCGCTCGTGGGCGCGGCGGGGGCGATACCGGATGCGTGACGACGTGCGGCGTGTGCTGCTGTGTTCGTTGCCATCTGCTGTTCCGTCGTTGCCTGCATCTGCGTTTCCCCTCGCTCTGTGCAGCGGGTTATGCAGGTTCGACTATAACAGGGGCACACGTGGGTGTCAAGCGCACAATTTGGCAGGGGTGTCCCACAGCGTTTTGCGGAGTGGCAGCAGGGGTGGTTGTGCGTGCATACTGATCGCGTTGATCGCATGTGCAGGTCAGGCGGCCGACCGATGGCTGTGATACCCCGCCCCGCCTCCGATGCTGGGCCGATCCTCGCCGCTGCCGCGCACCGTGAACGCCACGCATGGCGCGCGGCACCTCTGCAGGCGACCGTTGCCGACCGTGCGGGAGCGGTCGAGGAGCGGGTGCGACAGGTGCGCGCCCAGCTGCTCGCCACCCTGCTCGCCGCATCGGCACCGTGCGAGTCGGCAGTGGCCACTGCCCGCGCCGTCTGCCCGTCACCCGTGGCTCGCCCTCGGCCGGTCGTCGACGACCGGCCGACCGCAAACCATCCGTGGCGCAAACGATTACTTCCTCCTCGTCTCGCGACGACCATGCCCGCAAATCCGTAGGGCACACGCACCGAAAGGAGCGCCGATGCGGCTGATTTCATGGAATGTTGCGCGCGCCGGGCCGGATCGGATCACCTGTCAGGTCGCGGCGCTCGCCGCCCGCGCGCCGGACATCATCGCGTTGCAGGAGGTGCGGATTAACCGCGTCCCGGAGTACCGGAGCGCGCTCGCACGGGCGGGTTTCGCGCACATCGTGGACGGCTTTGCGGGCGTCCATTGCGACTTCAAGGGGAGGCGCGCGACCGGCGTACTGGTCGCCAGCGCGTGCGAATGCACCGCCGTGCCGGACCTGCGCGCGGCAATGGAATTGCCATGGCCGGAACGACTGCTCTCGGTCGTCGTCGCAACCGCATGGGGGCCGGTCGAACTGCACACCGTCTACGTCCCGGTCGGCTACGGCGGTCGGGGCCTCGATGTGCGGGTGCGGACGCTGGAATGTCTCTACCGGGGGCTGGCACGCGCGACGGGGCGGCATCGCATCCTCTGCGGTGACTTCAACCTGCCCCAGCAGGAGACGGTGGAGGGCGAGGTGATCACCTTCGGGCAGACCCTGCGGAAGAGCGGCGCGTTCGCGATCACCAACGCACTCATGCATCGAAGTGAGCGAAACGTGCTGCTTGGGTTGGCGGCGTTCGATCTCGCGGATGTCTACCGCAATCTCCATGGATATCTGCGGCAGGATTTGAGTTGGTATCATCCCGTCTCCGGCAACGGTTTCCGGCTCGACCATGTCCTCGCGTCCCGCTCGCTGCGGGCGGCAACGTGCCAGTATCTCGACCACTTCCGCACCATGCGCGCGGAATACTACCCGCACGGCTTCACGCGACTGAGCGACCATGCGGCGCTCGAAGTGGTCTTCGCGCCGGAAATTCACGGCGCGGACGCTAGTACTACAGCGACACTTCAGGATTTGCGTGCGATTTCGCCAGTACGAACGTGGCAGAATGACTGCATTCCATGACCGTCAAGGCAGTACGAACGATGAAGTGTCGCTGTAGTACTAGCGTCCGCGCCGTGAATTTCCGG
>JBBSII010000466.1:0-4239 GCA_038232175.1 Thermomicrobiales bacterium | reverse complement strand
TCGACGAGCGCGCCCTCGCCATCGGCGTCGAAACAATGGTCGGCGCCGCGCTCCGCTATCTGGACGAGAACGCCGGGTAAACATTTCTGAACCGCCAAGAAGACAAAGAGAAACCAAGTGAACCGCAGAGACGCAGAGAAGATGCAGAGATCGCAGAGAAGGAGACCTTTCTTCTTTCCCTGCGGTCTCTGCGTCGATTCGGTTTCGGTTTCCTGGCGTCCCGGCGGTTCATGGTGATCTCCTGCAGCCCGCGTCACCGTCTTGCGTCAACGTGATTGCCGGGTTTTGCATCGGAAGGAGCAGCGTCGCGTGGCGCGCGAATCGAAGCCATTACTGATCGATTTCCACAGCCACTACTACGACCCCGCGTGGCTGCCCGCCGAGACGCCGCGCGGGTACAGCGCCGCGATGACGCGCGCCCGCGCGATGCTCACGGACATAGATGCACAACTGGACGCGATGACCCGCGCCGGTGTGGACATGAAGGTGCTGAGTGCGCCGCTCAGCACGCTCGTCGGTGCCGGGGAGCAACCGCCCGTCGAACTGACTGCCCGGATCAATGACCGATTCGCCGCGCTGGTGGCGCAGCATCCGAACCATCTGCTCGGCATGGCAACGATTGACGCATTCGGCGGCGAGGTCGCGGCCCGCGAGGTCGAGCGGGCCGTGCGTGATCTCGGGCTTCGTGGCATCTGCGTCGATTGCGCGCGGGGCGAGTGGTTCCTCAACGCGCCGGAAGCGCGCCCGGTGCTAGATGCAGCGGCAAGCCTTCATGTGCCGATCTTCGTCCATCCCGTCAGCCCCGCCGGGTACGCGGAGCATCTCGCACAGCACGGCCAACCCGGCGTGCTGATGGCGCGCGGGACGGAGACGGCGGCGAGCATCCTCTCGCTCGTCCGCAACGGCGTGCTTGCGGCGATGCCGGGCCTCACAATTGTCATCCCGATGATGGCCGCGTCGGTGCTCCTCTTCGCGGGTCTGATCGATCAGGAAGAGGAGCACACGACGGGCGAGGGCGGTGGCCAAAGCGACGTGCTCAAGCGGCTGTACGTGGACACGATGGGCTTCGGCCCCACGAGCGTGCGCTTCGCGGTTAACGCTGTCGGCGTGGAGCATGTGCTGGTCGGCAGCGACTGGCCGATCCTGCCGATCCCCGCGCGTGACCGTGTCGAACGGTGCCTGATAGACGCACAGATCGGCCTCGATGAGCGTGCCGCGATGTGTAGCAAAAACGCGCAACGGCTGCTGCGCGCGTGAGGCGTGCACGTGCGCACGGTGAAACGACGGAGGTATCAGCGGAAAAAACCTTGTGCTGGCATCTAAACCGTGCGATACTACCCATGATATGAGTGGTTCGCTACTCACATCTTTTCGATCATTCAGCCTCAGCGGCACGAAGCCGTAGCTTGTCAGATAGGACGTATGCGTTCGTATATCCACCATAATTCCTCACGCTCCTCCGCCACCCGGCGCACGTCTTCCCGTCCCCTCAGTTCGGCATCCCACCATCTCTCCCCCGCGCGCACGCGCGCCGAACATGCCGCAATTGCGAAGGCCTCCTCCGAATGGGAGCATGAGGTCGCCGCCGGTCTCCAGGCGTTCATCGGGCAGACAATTCCGCTCGCCGCACATGAAGGTCTCAAAGTCACCCATACGCTCAACCTCGCGGAGGATGAGACCTTCGCGGGGTGGTACAACTGGCGCGGCATCACTAACCCGGACATGGTCCTGCTCGGGGTGCTCGCGGGCGGGCCGGACAATGGCGGGATCGGCGCAATCGCCGTGGACGCGAAGTTGTCCGCGCGGTCGAGCAAGACGCAAGTGCTGACGGAAACCCTCGCGCAGTTGCTCGAACCCTTCCAGCCCCTGACAAATCTCGTCGATGCGCTGCTCGGCGATGGGGCCAGCCAGCGGCTGGTGCTGCGGAATGGCTTTCACGTCGTCCGTGGCGTCGAGACGACCATCGGGATGGCGGCCAAATCGACCCGCGCCCTGCTGGACCCCGAGTTCGCCGCCGAATTCCACGCCGCACGCCCGGTTTCCCTCCGCGCACCGTCGCCCGCACCAGTCGCCGCGTCCACGCGCGCGCCAGCCGCCCCCCGCCGCGAGAGCCGATCGCGCACCGCGCGCCCCGTGCCCGTGCAGCCCGCCGGTGTCGATCATGCGGCGATGCTCGGCGAGACGGTCTGGTCGCTCGACCGTCTGCGCGCCAGTGGCATCGAACTGCCGGAGCCGAAGGGCGTCTATGCGATTGACGATGTGCTCGCGCTCGACGATCGTGGGGATGCGCCCGCCGAGGCGATCATCCTCGGCAAGCACGGCGCGGAACACATCGCGCAGGGAATCGTCTTCGGGCCGAAGTGGCCGATGCCGGACGACGACGCGCTCCGGGCATTCCTCGCGACCCTCCCCGCCTCGATCGGCGGCAAACGGTACCGCATCGCGCCGCCGTTCCGCGTCGTCGTCGGCAAGACCGATACGCTCGCGGTGCTTGGCAACCGTCGCTCAATCGTCGTTCCGGCGTAATACCACCGAAGATTTCCTCGCCACGCGCACCCATCCGCTGCTCATGCGGATTGGGTGGTGCATGGTATCCTCAGCGCGAACAGTCTGCGGCGGTGCGCGTGTCATCAGCGCACCATCTGTGCCGCGAGAGAAAGGAATCACATGATGGGTGGACGAAAGGTTCTCGTGACGGGCGCGACGGGATACGTCGCCAGTTTGCTGCTCCCGGCGTTGCGGGATCGCTATGATCTGACGCTGGTCGATGTCCGCGACACGCGCGGCGATGGCACGCCCGTCGAGGGGGTGCGGGTTGCGAACCTGCTGAACGACGACCCCGAATCGCTCCGCCCGTTGTTCCGCGATCAGGACAGCATCGTCCATCTCGCGTTCAATCGCGGGAGCGACGCGGCGATGTCCGGCTCGCAGCGCGCCACGCGCCTGACGCCCGGTTCGGCGTACGAGGCCGAGCGCGCGAACGTCGATATGGCGTACCGCGTCTTCCAACTCGCGCTCGAGGAGAATGTGCGGCGCGTCGTTGTCGCGTCGTCGAACCACGCGGCGGACTGGTACGAGCGCCTGATCCACGCCGGGAAGATGGACGTGGTGACGCCGGAGACATTCCCGAAGAGTGACAACTGGTACGGATGGGCCAAGGCGAGCTATGAGCATCTCGGCTTCGTCTTCGCGACGGGCACGTTGGGGCGACCGGTCGAGAATGTGCACCTGCGCATCGGTGCGCCGCGCGAAATCAACGCGGCGCAGTTCGCAGACGACCCGAAGGGGTACAAGCGCGATCTCGGCGCGTACCTGAGCGCGCGGGATTTGCAACAACTCGTCGTGAAATCGATTGAGACGGAGAGCATCGCCGACGAGCACGGCATACCGTGGCAGGTCTTCTACGGCATCTCCGGCAACACGCGCGCCTTCTGGAGCCTGCTCACCGCCCGCCGCGTGATCGGTTACGCACCGGAGGACGACAGCGAGATCAAGTTCGCCGCCGACATCCAGCGGCTGCTCGCGGACAAGCCGGGGCGCACGTAACCGGGCCAGTCAGCGGGGCGCGGGGGTCTCATCCGGGTGCAGATCGAGGTAGTGCCGCGCCATCGCGAACGCGGCGAGGCTCTTCGCGTCCTGAAAATCGCCGCGCGCCACCGCCGCCGGTGCATCACCGAGGGGCAGGTATGCGAGGCTGATTCCCTCATCCTCTTCGGGCGACGCATCACCCTCCCGCAGGCCGAGCGCGAGGTAGCAATGAATTTCTTCGGTGCTGAAACCGGGCGCGGTGAAGAATGAACCGAGCGGCACGATGCGTTCGGCGGTGTAGCCCGTCTCCTCAGTCAGTTCCCGTGCGGCGGTCGCCTCCGGCGGCTCGTTCGGCTCGCGCGTACCCGCAGGCACTTCGAGCAGCATCCGCCCGACCGCGTGCCGCCACTGCCGGACGAGCACGACGCGACCATCGGGCAGCAGCGGGACGAGCGCAATCGCGCCGGGATGGACGACGACCTCGCGCCCCGTCTCCCTGCCGGACAGCAGCCGGACAGTATCGACGCGGACGGTGAGCAGTTTGCCCGCGTACACCGTCTTCGTGGACACCGGCGTATCCGGCGAGGATGCATCCGCGTCGGTCATCATTCGTCCTTTCACCAAAGAGGGAAGTTGATGGAGGCGGCGACCGGATTCGAACCGGTGATCAGGGTTTTGCAGACCCATGCCTTGCCACTTGGCTACGCCGCC
>JBBSII010000465.1:0-4249 GCA_038232175.1 Thermomicrobiales bacterium | reverse complement strand
CGTGGATAATCAGCGGTTGATCCGCTACTGCCTCCTGGGCGCGGTTATCGGCGTCGCGTGCATCTGGGTTGCACCCATCGGTGCGGTGTCGGCCTTTGGCTTGTGGCTGACCGGCTACAGCCTGGGGCCGATCTTCCCCACAACCATCGCACTCGTCCCCTCGCTCGTCCCGGCCCGCCTCGTCCCCAGCGCGGTGGGGTTCCTCGCGAGCACCGGCAGCATGGGTGCGGCGCTCTTCCCGTGGCTTGCGGGGAATCTCGCGCACGCGGTCGGCCTCTGGTCGCTGATGCCCTATGTGATCGCATTGATTCTGATAATGTCCGGCGCTTGGCTGGCGCTGCGTGATCGTATCAACGCCGCCGAAGTCGTACCGCTGGGCGGTGATTGACCCGGTGCTTCGGCGATGCAGGCGTGCGGACGGCTCGTGTCCTGTTGAAGAGTTTCTCGATCACGTCGACTTCGGTGGACCCCATTGTCAAGACACTGGATGAGGTCTTACTTATGCGGGATGCGTTAAGGTCCACAGTTGACTCCGGACAACGAGGCATCTCCCAACGACCAATCCAACGCAACGAAGAGAGGGCGAGCATCTCTCTCGCTCCTCTCTTACCTGTCGGCCACACGACCCGCGGATGGCGTGGCCGTAACGTCACTGTGCCAATGCCGGGGCGCCGGTATTCGACTGTCCCGCGGTCGGTGCCACCCGCGCCGCCAGTGCCACGAGTGCCTTGGCGACCGTCGCGCGCACCGGGTACCGCTTCTCGGTCCTCTCGAACTGCCAGTCGTTCGCGTTGATCCATGCCGACTGCCGCTGGTGATCCGCATAGTGCTGCTGGAAGGTCATCGGATTCTCCATCGCCTTGCTCCTTTTTCTTCCTACCCGACCGCCTCGGTACAACACCACTGTAGCGGGCAGGGATGGGCTGCACATCGCGTGAATCACGCAATCAGCGGGCGCGATGTCTGCGGGCGGGCGCGGGAGCGACTGCGTAGAATGCCGCAATGGATGCGTCCTCGTGGGAGAAGGTGGTACGTAGGATACGCAGGCGCGGGTCAGGCGAGGTCGTGGCGGAGGGCGAAGGCGGTGGCGGCGGCGCGGGTGGAAAAGCCGAGTTTGTTGTAGACGCTTCGCAGGTGCTGCTCCACGGTGCGCGGGGAGAGGAAGAGGCGTTCGGCCACCTGCCTGTTGGTCAGTCCCAGGGCGATGAGTTGCAGGACTTCCACCTCACGGGCGGAGAGCCCGGCGGGATAAGACGGGACGGTGGTCGGCGTGGCGGCGAGGCGTTCCGCAACGGCGTCGGCCCGGTCAAGGGCAAGCTTGGCTCCCAGTTGCTCGCAGACCGAGCGCGCCTCGCCTAGCAGCCGCCTCGCCTCATCCATCGCTCTCGTCGCCGCACGTAACTCCGCCATCGCCAGGAGCGTCAACGCCCGCTCGTACGGTGTCTGACACGCATCCGCCAGGGAGAGCGATGCGCTGAGATGCTCTTCCGCGTTATCGGCACGGCCCGCCTCGGTCTCGAGTTCCCCCAGCAGCCGGTGGGCGGCGATCAGCGCCAGCGGCTGGCGCGGCTCGGTCGCGTGCGCGAGGGCCCGTGCGGCGTGCACACGGGCCTGCTCCATCGCGCCCGCCTGCCGGTGGTAGCGCGCCCAGAGCGCCGCCCCCTCGGACCGGCCGAGGATCGCCCCTGCCCCGTCGAGCCACCGATCGTGCGCTTCCAGCCATGCGCGCGCATGCCGCCCGTCGGCGGCATCGAGCGCGGTCGCCGCCGCCACGTGGATCAGCGCGATCGCCGTGGCGAAGTACTGGCTCCCTGGCGGGGTCTCCGGCCCGTGCGGCAGCCATTTCCCGACCAATGCCCACGCCGTCGCCGCGTCGCCCTCGGCACGGGCGAGTTCGCCCCACGTCTCGGGGGTTGTGGCCGCGATGAAGGCCGCCGAGGGCGACGTCGATTCGGTGATATACGCGGCGAGGGCGCGGATCTCCGCCCACCGCCCTTCGAGCATCAGCAAGTCCGGCTGCATTATCTCCGACGGTTCGCGCACCCGGACTGCGTCGGCCGCCCCCACCTGCGCCGCGGCCAGTTCCTCCGCCTCGCGGCGGCGCTCCCCCACGCGGTCCGCCCCGTAGGGGAGCCGGACGTAGTGGAAGGCGTGCCTCATCGCGTTGACGGAGATCTGATGATGCCCGACCGCGCGGTTGATCGCGGCGGCGCGCAGGAGGTGGGCGCGCGCTTCCTCCGGTCGTCCGCCGAACGCATGCGCAAACCCGAGGGCGTAATGCGTATCGGCGTAGGGTGGCGCCCCCTCACCCTCCGGCGAAGGCGGCGCACCCGCCAGGTGCGCCTCGCCGAGCGCGTGCGCCTCCGTGAACCGTCCCGCCAACGCAAGCCAGAGGGCGAGCGTGCCGCGCCCAGTCGTCGCGTCCACCGCATCGAGCGGCGTGTACGGCTGCCCCGCTGCAGCGAGCGCTTCTTGGGCCGCGACGCCCGCCCGCATCTCCGCGATGCCGCCTCCGATGTCAAGGAGATATCAGCGGATCAGGCCTTGGTAGAGCCGGGTGCGTGCGAGGAGCATCGCGTCACCCGCAGCGGTAGCTGCCGTCGCCGCCGCCTCGAGATTCACGAGGGCCTGATCCGGGTGCGCGTATCGGCGGCAGACGGCGCACCGGAAGAGGAGCCAGCCACGCGTCCCGGCATCCGCCGCGTCGCCCGCGAGCGCGAGGGCCGCCTCATACCGCTCCGTCGCCGTCAGCCAGGCGTAGGCCCGCTGGGCGCGCTCGCCCGCCGTGACGAGCCACGCCGCCGCCCGGTCGTCCATCGCCCGCTGGAAGTGGTATGCCACCGCGTCGGGGTCTGAATCGGGCTGCGCCGCTAGCGCCTCGCCAACCGCGCGGTGCCAGCGCCGCCGTTGCGACGGGCGGATGCCTGCGTAGATCGCCTCCCGGATGAGCGCGTGCGCGAAGATCGCGCTCGCACCGTCGCTCACTTCGACCATCATGTGTGCCGCCTCCGCCTCCGCCACGGCGTCGAGTAGCGCATCCTCGTCGGTGCCGGCAACCATTGCCCAAAGCGAGAACGGCACCGCATGGCCGATCACTGCGACGATCTGGAGCAGATGCTGCGTCGCCTCAGCCAGCCGGGCGATGCGGGCATCGATCACGGCACGCAGGAGTGGCGGGACGGATGCCTCGGCGTGGGTATCGAGTCCCCACTTTCCATCCTCCTCCCGCAACGCACCCGTCTCCTCCAACGCGCGCAGCACCTCGCCGACGAAGAGTGTATTGCCTTCCGCACGCGCTTGGAGATGCGCGACGAGCCATTTGGCATCATCGGTGGGTAGGCGATAGCGCGCCGCAATCAAAACATGGATGGCGGCATCGTCGAGGGCACGCAGGTCGAGGCGTTCCGCACCTGATTCCCGCACGAGCAGCGGGAGCATTTGAGAGAGGGGATGGCGGCGCGTCAGTTCGTCCGCGCGGTACGTCATGATGAGCAGCAGCGGCAGCGTGCCGACCAAACGGGCGAGGGAACGCAGGAGATCGAGGCTGGCGGGATCAGCCCAATGGAGGTCGTCCAGCAGGATAAGGGTCGGTCGCGACGCACCGAGCGTCGTGAAGAAGTCGCGTACCTTCCGGAAGAGCGCGGGCTGACTCGTCACCTCGCCGACCATGCCAGGGCGCGCAAAGGCATCCGGCAGCGACGGCATCCCACCCTCCTGGCGATACGCGCCGAAGAGTTCGACCCACGGGCCGTACGGCGGCGTCTCCGTCAGGTCGTAACACCGTCCGATGAGCACGAGCGTGCCCTGCTCAGATGCTTCCCGGCACACCGCTTCTGCCAGCGCGGTCTTGCCGATGCCCGCCTCGCCGCCGATGAGCACGAGACTCCCTGTCCCAGCGAGCGTGGCGTCGAGATGCTCATGCAGGAGACCGAGTTCACGGTCGCGTCCCACCAATATGGACGGTGTATTCGGCGATGAGGGAATGCGCATGGTCTACCCCGAGCCGTGGTCAGAGTGCAACTGTCGCGAAATGGGTCTCAGCGGGTGTCCGATACCCGAGTGCTTGGTGCGGTCGAACCTCATTATAGAACATTAAGTAGGCGCTCAACCCCTGGCGCGCCTCGCGGGGACTCGCGTAGTCGCGCAGGTAGACCTCCTCGTACTTCACCGTGCGCCAGAGTCGCTCGACGAAGACGTTGTCCAGCGCCCGTCCCTTCCCGTCCATGCTGATCTGCACGCCCGCATCCGT
>JBBSII010000464.1:0-4255 GCA_038232175.1 Thermomicrobiales bacterium | reverse complement strand
TCGCCGCCGATGTACTCCTGCGGCATCTTGGAGGCGATGTCGTCCGGTGTGTGCGTCTGGATGTACTTGAGCGCCATCAGGCTCCCTGTCACAATGACCTGCGTCGTGTTGGGGTTTTTGATGATGAAGTCGGCCGTCGAGTAGACGCCGCCCGCCGGGTACGGGCCGCCGATCTGCGAGACGGTGTCCTTCTCCGTGCGCGTGTCCCAGAGGGGCTTCGCATCGCCTGTCGTCTCCACCTTCGTCGCGGCGGGGTCAACCATCATCCCCGCCACGACTCTCCCCTGCTGGATCGCCGCGATGGACGTGCTGCCGGTGCCGATGGCGACGATGCTCACCTGCTCGGGCTGCACGCCGTTTTTCGTCAGGTAGTAGTTGAGCAGGAACTGCGTCGAGGAACCGGCGGAGGTGATACCGACCGTCTGCCCCTTGAGATCCGCCGCCATCTTGATCTTGTCGGTGTTCTTGCTGTTCACCATCAGGACGACGCCAGGGAAATTATCGTAGAGGCAGACGAGCTGCAGGTTCTCGCCCTTCGGCTGCGTCTGGATCGTGTGGTCGTAGAAGCCGACGACCATGTCCGCGCTCCCGCCGATCAGCGCCTCCGCCGCCTTCGCGCCGCCGGAGAAACTGGCGATCTCGACATCGAGGCCCAGGTCCTTGAAGTAGCCGAGTTGCTTCGCGAGCGTGATCGGCGCGTAGATGAACTGCTCCGCCCCGCCGACCGCGACGGTGATCTTGCCTTTCTCCGGCTTCGCGATCGCGACCGGCGCCCCGGCGACCGCCGAACCACCCGTCGTGGCCTGCGTCGTCGCGGAGACGGGCGCGGTCGCGGCGGCGCTCGACGCGGCGCGGGTCGCGGGCGCCGTGGTCGCGCCCGCACCCGTGGCCGGGGCGGTTGTCCCGGTGGACCCGCTCGCGGTCGTCGGCGCCGTGGTCGCGCTGCCGCCACCGCAGGCCGCGAGGATTGCCGCCCCCGCCGACACCGCCGCCCCCGTAAGAAACCTGCGGCGGCTCAACGACGTGCTGCCAAACAATTGGTCGCTCATGTGCCGTGCTCCCTTCAAGTGATTGCTAGACCTCGCGCGCCCGTGCCCCGGCCTCGCGCTTCGGCTGCCATCGCAGCAACCGCCGCTCGACGGGAATGATGCTGAGTTCGATCACCATCACGAGCACCGCCAAAACCGTCATGCCCGCGAAAACGCCGGTGCTGTCGAAATTTCCCTCCGCGAAGGAAACGAGATACCCGATGCCCTTTGTCGAGCCGAGATATTCGCCGACGACCACCCCCGCCAGCGCGAACCCGACGCTTGTGTGCAGGCTGGAGAGGATCCACGTCATCGCGGACGGGAACTGGACGTGCCGAATCACCTGCCAGTTGCTCGCGCCGAGCATCCGCGCCTTGTCGATCACGCGCGGGTCGGCCTCGCGGACGCCTTGGAAGGTGTTGTAGAAGACGATGAAGAAGACGAGCGAGACGCCGAGCGCCACCTTCGAGTTCTGCCCCAGCCCGAACCAGAGCACGAAGATCGGCGCGAGGACGACGCGCGGCATCGCGTTGAGCACGGTCACATACGGCCCGAAGACCTTCGCCGCCAACTCGCTGCGCGCCATGACAAAGCCGAAGAGGATGCCCAGGACGACGCCGATCACGAATGAGAGCACCGTCTCCACGAACGTCGCCTCGATGTGCCGGTAGATGATCCGGCTGCGGAAGAACCAATCACCGAGCCGTTGCGCCACCTCCGTTGGCTGGCTGAAGAAGAACTTGCGGATGATCCCCGCCTCGGTGCCGAACTGCCAGAATGCGAGCACCGCGACGAGGATCAACACCTGCAACGCGAGCACGCCCGGTTCAACGCGCCACTTTCGGGCAGGCCGGACTACTGGCGCCATCGGCGTCTCCGTCTCAATGGGCCGAACCGCAGTTTTCCCCATCGATCGCTCCCTTCAGTCGCTCTGAGTAGCAGGTAACGAGTACCGAGTCAAATATTCTCGTTACTCGCTCCTCGCCACTCCCAGCCGTTGCCGCTCATAACTCGCGAGCACTTCGTCCCGCAGGCCATCCCATATATTCTCGTAGAGCGCGACGAATTCGGGGAGGAATTTGACCTCCTGCACATTGCGCGGTCGGTTGAGCGCGACGGGGTAATCGCCCTTGATGTGCGACGCCGGGCCTGCGGTGAGCAGGACGACGCGGTCGGACATCGCGATGGCTTCCTCCAGATCGTGCGTCACGAAGACGACCGTCTTGTTCGAGCCGGACCAGAGATCGAGCACTTCGTTCTCGACCATCGCGCGGGTTTGCACATCCAGCCCATTGTACGGCTCGTCCATCAGCAGGATCTCCGGCTCATTGACGAGGTCCTGCGCGAGGGAGATCCGCTTCCTCATGCCGCCGGAGAGTTGGTGCGGGTAACGATCTTCGAAGCCGCGCAGGCCGACGCGCCCGAGCCAGTCCATCGCGCGCTCGCGGGCTTCGCGCTTGCTCACACCCTGCAAAATCGGACCGAACGCGACATTGTCGAGCACGCTCTTCCACGGCAGGAGCGCGTCCTGCTGGAACATGTACGCCGCGCGGCGGTTGATCCCGGTGATCGGCTCGCCGTAGATCGTCACCGCGCCCGCGCTCGGATTGGCAAGCCCGGCGATCATGCCGAGGATCGTGGACTTGCCGCAGCCGCTCGGCCCGACCACCGCGAGGAACTGGCCGCGCGGGATGGCGAGCGAGATATCCTCGACCGCGACGTATCGCCCGCGCTCCGTCGTGAACGCCCGCGTCACGCCGCGCAATTCGATGGCGGTATCCGGTGTTGACGCCATCTCAGATCACTCCTTCAGCGCGGAGGCGGTCGAGTTCCGCGTCGTCGATCCCCACCAGACGCCGCAGCACGTCGTCGGTGTCCGCGCCGAGTGGCGGTGCGGGCCACTTCACTTCTCCCGGCGTCTCGGAGAGTTTCGGCACGATGCCCGGCATGGCGATGCTGCCGAAGACCGGATGCGCCACGTCGAGGATCATCTCACGCGCCTGGTACTGCGGGTCGCTCGCGATGTCCGCGATGTTGTACACCGGCCCGAACGGCACCCCCGCCGCTTCGAGGCTGCGCGACACCTCAGCGGCGGTACGCTCCCCCGCCCACGCCGCGATCACTTCGTCGAGCATCCGCGCGTGCTCAGCGCGGCCGGGGTTCGTCCGCAGGCGCGGGTCTTCGTGCAGGTCCGGCCTGCCGATGGCATCCATCAGACGGACGAAGATGCTGTTGTTGTTGCCGCTGATCGCCATCCAGACGCCATCCCGCGTCTGATAGACGTTGGATGGCGCGGTCTTGAACAACTCGTTGCCCGTCCGCTCCTGCACGACGCCGAGCGTCTTAAACTGCGGCAGCGCGTCCTGCAGCAGGCTGAAGATTCCTTCCGTCAGTGCAACATCGACGACCTGCCCGCGCCCCGTCACCTGCCGCGATTGCAAGGCGGTGAGCGCGCCGATCACTGCGTACAGCGACGCGACGTGATCCGCGAGGCTCATGCCAACACGCACCGGCGGCCGATCCGGGAAGCCCGTGATGTGGCGGATGCCGCCCATCGCCTCCGCGATGTTGCCGAAGCCGGGGCGTTCGCGGTACGGGCCGGTCTGCCCGAAGCCGGAGATGCGCACCATCACCAGCCGGGGATTTTCTTCCAGCAGCACGTCGGGGCCGATATGCCACTTTTCGAGACTGCCGGGACGGAAGTTCTCGATCAGCACGTCGCACTCGCGCGCGAGGCGGCGGACGAGCGCCTGCCCCTCCGGCTTGCGGAGGTCGATTGTGACCGACCGCTTGTTGCGCGCCTGAATCGGGAACCAGAGCGCGCCCTTGTCCGTCATCGCGCCCCACTCGCGGTGCGGGTCGCCGTGACCGGGCGGCTCGATCTTGATGATCTCCGCGCCGAAGTCGCCAAGAAGCCGCGCGGCGAACGGCCCCGCGATCAGCGTCCCCATTTCCAGCACGCGGATGCCATGCAGCGCGGGAATTGTTGCTGCCTCACTCGTCTCATCCATGGGCGCATCGTAGGGCGCACGCTCCGGCGCGTCAAGCAGAGTCCGGGAGACACCGATTGAACCGCAGAGGTGCGGAGAGGGATTTAACACAGAGGAAACGGAGCGCACAGGGTACACAGAGGAGAGAAACACAAGGGGATTCCTCTGTGTACTCCGTATCCTCTGTGTGCTCGGTGTTAATTCTCCCGGCTTGCGCGGCCTCTGCCGGGTGCCCTC
>JBBSII010000463.1:0-4261 GCA_038232175.1 Thermomicrobiales bacterium | reverse complement strand
GACGATGGTGCCGCGCAAGAAGATTTCCAACAACGGCGTATCGATGGCGAACATCTTGTGCCAGTCGGCACCGAACACGGCATGCATCAGAAACCTCCCCGATCGGTGCGAATCGTCACGTACGTACGCCCTCGTATCGCAGGATTAACGCCACGCGGGGATTGTACTGTCTTTCAGAATGAGGGACCGGGGATTCGGGGCTCACCGCAGCGTGCTCGCGTAGATGCTGTTGAACAAGAGGCGGTAGGTGCCGCGCGCCTGGGCGCGGAACTGGGTGCGGAAGCCGAGCAGCACAACGCGCCCCTGCGACACCGGTGCCTCCACGACCGCCGCGCGCCCCTGAATCTTCTCCGGACCGAGCATCCAGCCGGAGAGGAGCGGGTTGCTCCGCGGGTAGTGCGCGACGGCGGACGCCCCGCCATGAATCTCGAACGCGGGGCTGTTGACGAAGAGCGCGACGCTCTCGCGCTCAAAGCCGTAGCCAATGGGGTGGTTCGGGTCGAGCAGGATGCGCACCATCGAGCCGGGGGAGTAGAACTCCTGCGCCGTCACCCCCTCGAGGACGTTTGTCACCGGTAGGTAGCACTGCTTCACCGCGACTTCGCACGCCGCGTCGAGCGCGATCAACGTGCCGCCCGCCTCGACGAAGCGCCGCAGGTTCGCCGCGCCGAGGTCGCCGATGCCGCCGGTGTACTCCGGCGGGTAGTCGGTCGCGCTGTTCCCCTCCATAATCATCTTCGCGGGCATCGCGGGGAGGATGATGCAGGTGCAGCGGCCCCGCAGGTCGCCCTGCCGCAGGTCGCCGTCGCGCAGCGTGTCATAGAGGAAGCCGTATTCTTCCAGAATGAAGCGCGTCCACCCCTCGTCGATGGCGTTCGACCACCACGGGCGGTACAGCCCGACCTTCGGCTGCTTGAGCCGCCGTGCGGAGGTCGGCACCCGCTCCACTGCCGCCGCGCGCACGCCGTAGTCCACGCAGCGGTTCTGGATGCGCCCGAGCGCGTCGCCCGTCGCCGCAACGACGTACGCGCCGGGGCCGAACTCCTCGCCACCACCGCGCACGGGGCCGCTGGTGCGGCTGATCTCGACCCCCTCCGCGAGGAGCGCGTTGACGAGTTTGACGCTCGCGTTCGTCTCCGCGCCGATGACGATGCCCGCCGTGCCGTTCCCCTTCACCGTGCCGCGCGGCGGTGCGATCGGCCCCGTCACCGGCAGCAATTCCGCCTTGAACGGGGCCTTCACCGCGACCGCCTCCACGCCCATCTGCAAGGGGAGCGAGTGCGCGGTGATGTCGTACGGCGGCTTCGGCGGGCCGTCCGGGTAGAGGCGGAGGTCCGGGTATTTCTGCGCCTCCAGCAGCGTCTTCGCGTACGCGCCGTACGGCTGCGCCATCTGAACGACGGTGGAACCGGCGGGGTAGGTGACACCGTCCGCCATGAAGCGCGTCTTCGACCGCGCGATCTCGACGCCGCCGCGCTGGAGCACCTGGAGGAGTTCGGTCGCTGTCACCGCGTCGCGCTGATCGGCGGGGACGACAAAGGCAATCGGCGCGCCGGTGCGGTCAATCGCCCGCTTCGAGAGCGCGGCGAAGTTCGAGAGCCACATATCCCGGTAGCGCGCGGCGTGGAGCAGGAGCGCGTTGGTGCTGATCCGGTTGTACGAGACGATGTCCGCGAGCGTCCACTCGCCGCCGGGCCATGGGTTCGGGTGGTTCCACGTCGCCATCTGCGGCTCGAAGCCGCGCCCGGTCTTCAGCTCGTCCTTGTTAATCGTCACGGGCGTAGCGATGCGGCAACTCGCCGCCTCCGACAGGATGCGGACGCCGCCGTGGTAGTGCTGGTACGCGCGGGAGGGGGAGAAGGCGTCGAAGATGATGTTCGTCGCGACGCCGCTCTTGCCGTGCGCCGCGAGCGCCTGTGCCATCGCGGAGCCGAGGACGTTGATCTCCTGCGAGAGGATCGGGTCGACATTCGGGTCGTACGGGTCGATGAACGGCGGCACGAAGTAGCGCGGGCCGTCCTGCATCATCTGGTGGAGATCGTAGACGATCTGCGGGTGCCAGACATTGTGAATCTTCTCGATGGTCAGGCGGTTCTCCGCCTGCGTCAGCATGAACCAGTCACGGTTGTTGTCGTGCCCGGTGTACGTCTGGTAGAGCTGCGGTGGTGCGCTCCCCTCGTACGGCGTGCCGAGCGTCTTGCCGTACCACTGCTGAACGAGGTCCCACCCGTCCGGGTTCAAGCATGGCACGAGCAGCAGGATGACGTTATCGAGGATTTGCCGCGTCGTCGCGTCGTCCTTCGTGGCGAGGTCGTGCGCGAGGCCCATCGCCATCAGCGTTGCGCCCACCTCGGTCGCGTGGATCGAGCAAGTGACGAGCGCGACCGTCTTCCCCTCCGCGATCAAGCGTTCGATCTGCTGCGCACTCACGCCGCGCGGGTCGGCGAGCTGGGCCTGCATCTCGCGGTGGTGGTCGAGCCGCGCGTGCGTCTCCTCGCTGGCGATGATCGAGAGGAGGAAAGGGCGACCCTCGGTCGTGTTGCCGAGGGCTTCCGTGTGGACGCGGGGCGAGCGCGCGCCGAGCAGCTGGAAATACGCGGCGATCTGCGACCACGGCGCGAGTTTGCGGGCGTCACCCGGCTCGAAGCCGAGGTGGGCGGCGGGTGTCAGGATCGCCTCATGCGCGGGGATTGATCCCTTCGCGTCCGTCGCCGTGTCCGCCATGCCACACTCCTTCACTATCGAAGCGTCGATCAGTATTGGCGGAGTATAGCAGTGGCGGACGGAAGGTTCACCGGCATTGTGTATTGAGTGGTCGCTATTGCGATTGCGAACGGGTTCGGGCTACTGGTAGGGCGCGATGCCGCTCTCAAACGCTTCGGGGTCGTCATGCTCCGCCCCGAAGAGGGCTTCCTGGAGCGCGAATGTCCCGGCATAGAAGGCGACGCGATGGGCCACTGCGGCCATCTCCGGGTACGCGGCGTGGAAGGCGACGCCGAATTCCTGCCCGTAACCGGCGAGCGCCGCGACATCGACCGCCGGGTCGCCGAGCGCGGCGCTGTCGAAGTCGATGATGCCCGTCACCGCGCGTGTTGCGGGATCGAAGAGGATGTTGCTCGGCCCGAAGTCGCCGTGCCGCAGCACGGGCGTCCATGCATGATTCTGCGGGTCATCGAGGAACATCGTGAAATGCTCCGTCACCCACGCGCGCGCGTCCGGCCGCATGTGCGGGAAGAGAGAGAGCTGAATCCGCGCGTACATCTCCGACCAGACGTGCGCCTCGTCCGCGATGGGAAGATCGGCGGGGAGCGCGGCGGTTGGCGCCGCGTGCAGGGCGCGAAGGAACGCCGCGAGTTGCGCCGCAATGGTGGTGATGCTCGCGGCATCGAGCGCGGTAAGCACGTCCGGCCAGAGCGGTTCGCCGAGGAGCATCGCATAGCCGATGAACGCCTCATCGGGCGCATCGGTGTCGAGCCATGCGTACGTCGGGTCCGGCACGGGCAGGGGCATGGCGGGTGGGAGGGCGCGGAGGATTGCCGCCTCGGTGCGGAGCGGGACGATGGCGTCCGCGTACCGGGGGAAGCGAAAGATGATCGCGTCGTTGACGATCAGCGCGACATTGTTCTGCCCCTGCGTGTCGAGCCGGGCCGCCGTGATCGTCAGATCGGGGTAGCGCGCGTGGATGCGCCGGAGATACACATCGCGTCGTTCCATTGTCATCCCCTTCGCAGCAATTGGGCGGGGCATTCCCGCAGGAACGTTGCTGACCCCGCCATCGGCGCATTGATGATCGGGTGCGCGAGGCCGAGCAAGTCACAGTGGCACGTAGGGATCACCATTTCTCTCCAATGGGTGGTATGCGTTTCCTGATCGCCCGAACGAACGCCGGCGCTTCGAGGGAGAGATTATCCAGCACCTGATGGACGGACTGCGGGGGATTCTTCAGATCGCTCGCTTGCTCGGTAATGATTTGCTCGACAGTGTCTGGGGCTGCAACGAACAGGGCGGTGAGGAAAATGTCGGCGGATTGCGTCTCGATGCGATGCGGCGCGAGAGCGTGGGGCGGAAAGTGGCGGCGATTATGGGTGACGATGATCCGCGCGCCGATATGGACGGCTGCGGCAAGGATATGGCGATCCTTCGCGTCGTTCGCCATTGCCGCGATTCGCGATTCGTATCCTTGCACCGCTGCCTGCGGCAATGACCTTTGCATCATGACTCGGCGGCGTTGCGCACTTTCCGGTGTCGCGCGTCCCTGCTT
>JBBSII010000462.1:0-4285 GCA_038232175.1 Thermomicrobiales bacterium | reverse complement strand
GATGTAATCCGTGCGATCCGTCCACGGCGTGAACTGGACGTAGCGCGCGTTCTCACCAAGCTTCTCGGTGCCCCGGTGAAGGTAGCCGATGACGAGGTCGCACGCGCGGATCACCTCACCATCGAGGCGCACGACGACGCGGAGCACGCCGTGGGTCGACGGGTGCTGCGGGCCGAGGTTCAGCACCATCTCACGGTCGCCGCCTTCGAGAATGCGATCGCTCTCGACGCTCTCCTCGCCGACGCCGGGAATGCCGGGGATGTCGGGCATTACGGGGCGGGTTGTCGTTGTGTCAGCCATGCTCAGGCCCCCTTCGTCGTTACGGCGCTTGGGTGGTTAGTGATATTGCCCCCACTGCTTATGGCCGCGCAGCGGGTAATCCTTGCGGAGCGGGTACCCTTCGTTCCAATCCTCGGGCAGGAGGATGCGCCGCAGATCGGGATGGCCCGCAAAATTGATGCCGAACATATCGAAGCACTCGCGCTCAAGCCAATTCGCAGCGGCCCAGAGATCGGCGGCGGTCGCGATGCTGTCGCCGCGTTCGAGGGCATTGACGCCGCTCTTGAGCCGCAGGCGATTCCGATAGTGCGTCGAGTAGAGTTGATAGACGACATCGAAGCGTGGGGAGCGCACGCGCCAATCGACCGCTGTGAGGTCGATTAGCATGTCGTACGCGCAGGTCGGCTCGTCGCGCAGGAAACGGAGCGCGTCGTGCACCGCGTCCTTATGGACGCGAATGGAACATTCATCGCGGAACTCGACGACCTCTTCAATCGCGTCTGCATATCGCGCGCGCAACGCCGCGACGGCGATGGGCGCGGCGGACGCGGGCGCGCTCTCATCCGGTTGTGTGCTTGTGCGTGTTTCGTCAGCCACCCGGTCCTCCTTGACCCGTCCCCATGCGCGACGACGGTGGCGCACAGCAGGGGAACGTGGCACACGATGCTGTCTAGACGTTTCTCCCCGTCATGCCCGCGACCATATCCGGGCGGCGATTGCGCGGCTTTTTCGCCAGCGTCTCATTCTTGATGATCTTGTTCTGCAGCGTCAGGATGCCGTACGCCAGCGCTTCGGGGGTCGGGGGGCAACCGGGGACATAGACATCAACCGGCACCACGGCATCGACGCCCTGCACGACGGAGTAGGTGTCAAACGGCCCGCCGACGTTGGCGCAGGACCCCATCGAGATCACCCACTTCGGCTCCGGCATCTGGTCGTAGAGCGTGCGGATGATCGGCGCCATCTTCTTCGTCACCGTCCCGGCGACGATCATCGCGTCCGACTGGCGCGGCGAAGCGCGGAAGAGCATCCCGAAGCGCTCGGCGACATCGAACCGCGGCATCGACGCCGAGATCATCTCAATCGCACAGCACGCGAGGCCGAAACTCATCGGCCAGAGCGACGAACGCCGCGCCCAGTTCACGAGGAAATCGAGGCTCGTAATGATAACGTTCTTGTCGAAACGATCCTCTAGGCCCATTCGAATGCACCCTTTCGCCACGCATAAAACCAACCGAGAAGCAGGAGCGCGATGAACAAAACCATCTCCACAAGCCCATACCAGCCGAGCGCCTCGAAGATCACCGCCCACGGGTAGATGAAAATCGCCTCGATGTCAAAAACGACAAACAGAATCGCGATCACGTAGAAGCGCGGTGTGATCCGGTTGGTTGGGCTGCTGACGCCGGGAACGCCGCCCTCATACGGGGCGAGTTTCGTTCGGTTCGGGCGCTGCGGTCGAAGGAGGCCACCAAGAAAAATGACGCCGATGCCGAGTGCGGAGCCGACAATCACTGCAAGCGCGACAAAGAGCCAGTTGCCAAGCATCGTACGCTCTCCCTCCGTCCCAACGCGAGCGCGTATTGTGCATCGTTGCACAACGTCCGTAGTGTACAGCGTTCGCGCACCCTCAACAAGGGTCAGGGAATGCGACGCACAGAGCTTGAGTATCGCTCACCCGGTGGCCGCGATGGCTGGTGCATCGACCAATGTTTCAGCGAGGAGGGGGAGTGCGAGCGGCACGGTGAAGGCGAAGGTGCTGCCGACGCCGAATCGACTCTCGACGGTGATGGCGCCGCCATTCAACTCGACGAGTTGCTTCGTCAGCGCGAGACCAAGTCCCGTCCCCTCGTAGCGGCGATTATGCGACGAATCGAGTTGACGGAACTTCTCGAACAACTTGCCGAAGTCTTCCGCGCGAATGCCGATGCCGGTGTCCCGCACCCAGAGTCGCGCGTGCTCCGGCGTGGCCGATTCGTGCCCGACACCGATGTGGATCGTCCCGCCATCGGGCGTGAACTTGATCGCGTTCGAGACGAGATTCAGGATGATCTGTCGGATGCGCTGCCGGTCCGCATAGACCGTCATGGGGTGCAACGGTGCGTCGATTTCGAGGGTGTGGCGCCGCGCCGCGATGAGCGGCGAGACGGAGCGCGCCACCTCCTGCGTCTCGTCGCGGATGTCGAACGCGACGCGCTTCAACTCCATCCGCCCCGCCTCGATCTTTGAAATGTCCAGCACATCGTTGATGAGGCTGAGCAAGTGCCGACCACTGTTGAGAATATCCGTGAGGCACGCACCGACCTCATCGGCCTCCGTCACGATGCCGTCGGCGAGCAATTCGGAGAACCCGATAATCGCGTTCAACGGTGTGCGCAGTTCGTGACTCATCGTCGCGAGGAATTCGGACTTCAGCGCGTTCGCCGATTCGAGTTCCGTGTTCAGTCGCTGCATTTCGAGCACCTGCTGTTGTACCTGGTCATACAGCAGCGCATTCTTCACTGCGATCGCCGCCTGCGCCGCGATGGTCTGAATCACCGAACGCTGCTGTTCGGTGAATGCATTCGGCTCAGGGCTACCGAGCCAAACCGCGCCGACGACATCCGCCCCCGCGATGAGCGGCACACCGAATAATGAAGCCGGACGTGGGCCACCCGGCAGGAGACCCGCCTCGTCAGTGAACCGATCGACATCATCCTGGGAGGAAAGAAGGACGGAGCGCCTGGTGCGGACGAGCCAGCCGCTGAGGGACGTTTCGAGTGGCACGCGGACAGGCGTGATCCGCTCCCCTGCGATGACGCCAACCTGCATGATCACCTCGTGTTGCACCTCATCGTATGAGGCGACGTGGATCAGGGGCGCATCGACCACGCGGCCCAATTCCTCGGCCACGAGGTTGAACACCGCATCGAGTTCCAGCGTCCCGGCGAGCCGGGTGCCCGTTGCCGTGACTGCCGCGAGTTCCCGGTTCGCGCTGGCAAGGCTGGCAATGCGCAAGCGGGCCTCGACATTCAATCGGACATTCTCCAGCGCCACGCTCACATTGTTCGCGAGTGTCGTGATGAGGTTGAGGTCGGTCGCAGAGAGTTTGCCGACGATGTCTTCCTCGATGAGCAGCGTGCCGAGGACGCGATCGGGCGTGAGCAATGGCGCGCACGCCTCGCAGACAATCTGCGCCTCGGCGGCGAGAAAATCGCCATCGTGCCGGGAGTCCGTGATGAGGATCGAGCGTCGATCCCGCACCGCCCGCCCCGTGACGGTGCCACGAACCGGAATGGGGTCGATCACCGTTTGATACCCGTGCTGACTGACCAGATGCAGGTTGTCGGGGTCGCCGGGACGAAGCAGATAAATCGACACGTATTGGTAGCCGAATGACTCGGCGAGCCGGTTGACGACAAGTTCGCAGACTTCCCGCTCCGTCGTCGCGCTGGTGAGGGCAACAGCGATGCGGCGCAACTCCTCCAGTTGTTGCTCCTGCGACGCGAGTTCTCGCACCATCGCATTGAAGGCGGTTCCCAGTTGGGCAATTTCGCCGTTCCCGCGCACCGGGACGTGCACATCCCGCGCGCCCTGACCGAATGCCGCAGTGGCGAGGGCCACACCCCCGATGCCCCGCCCGATCGAGCGGACAAGCCAGACGCCGATACCGGCGAGAAACACGAGCAGGATTGCGGTCTCCGTCAGCATCGCATTCCGCGCGGTATTGATGCTCGCGCGTCGATCCGCGCGCACCTGCGCCGTTGCGGCGCGAATCTCGTCCTGGAAGCCGCCGAGCAGACTGGACGCGACAAGCCCCTTACCCCTGAGCGCATTGTCCGCGCGCGTGTCGGCGTTCGCCGCGTCTGGCTGCGCCAGTTCGAGGCGAAATTGCGCGAGGGCACGGACGTAACCCGACCGATAATCGGCAATGGCGTCATCGTACTGTTGCAGGCGCACGCGCATCGCGTTCGTGAGATCGAGGTCGGCGTTCAACTGATTGCGCAGCGTCGCGATCGTCTGCCAG
>JBBSII010000461.1:0-4286 GCA_038232175.1 Thermomicrobiales bacterium | reverse complement strand
GGACGGCAGTTACCGTGGCACAAACGTCTTCGGTCGCTACTACACGATGGAGGATTTGATCGCGACGATCATGCGCGCGATGCGCCTGCGCGCCGAGGAGCAATTGGGGAGGCCAATCACGCGGGCGACGGTTGGGCGGCCGGTGCATTGGGCGGAGAATGATCCCAAAGGGGACGCGCTAGCGTTGCGGCGGATGGAGACGGCGCTGCGGGAGGCCGGGTTCACCGAGTTCACTTTCATCGCGGAGCCAATCGCCGCCGGACTGCACTTCGCCGCTACCCTGCCCGCGCCGCAGACCATCCTCGTCTTCGACTTCGGCGGCGGCACGTTGGACGTGACCGTGATGCGGATCGGCGGGGGTCGGCACGCCGTCCTCGCGACCGCCGGGATCCTCGTCGGCGGCAATGTCCTCGACGAGGATGTGATGGACGGGCGACTGCTGCGCTATTTCGGGGAGAATATCCAATGGGGCGCGCAGCAATTGCCGATGCCGAACCACATCCTCGACGCGATCCGCCGCTGGTACACGATCCCCGACCTCAACGAGGCGCGCACGGTCGCCTTCTTGCAGAACCTGGAGCGCGAGACGGCGGGCGAGTCGCGGCGACAGGCGCGCGCCCTGCTGTCGCTGGCGCGCGGCAATCACGGCTGGCCGCTCTTCCGCGAGATCGAGCGCGCGAAGGTCGGCCTCTCGACCCACGCGCACGAACGCATTCGCTACGGCGCGGAGGCGATTGCCATTGATGAGCCGCTGCCACGCGACGAGTTCGAGGGACTGATCGACCGGCGCGTGCGCCAGGCCGAGCGCTGCGTCGATGACGCGCTCATTGCGGCGGAGATCGAGCCGGGACAGGTCGATATCGTCGTGCGCACGGGTGGCTCCTCCGCCATTCCCCGCTTCCAGCGGCTGCTCGCGGAGAAGTTCGGCGCGGACAAACTCCGCTTCCAGGACGCCTTCACCTCCGTCGTCACCGGCCTCGCCCTCAGCGCCGCCGGGGAGGTGGGCACCCCTGCCTCGTGATCATGCGGAATGCCCCGCCTTCGTGACGATGCTTACTCCAGCGCGCCCAAACCCGTGAGCGCCCGGCCCACGATCAGCGTGTGGATGTCATGCGTGCCCTCGTAGGTGTCGACGGTCTCCAGGTTGAGCATGTGGCGAATGACCGGGTACTCGGTTGTGATGCCGTTGCCGCCGAGGATCTCGCGGGCGAGGCGCGCGCCGTTGAGGGCGACGCGGACATTGTTGCGCTTGGCCATCGAGACCTGCGCGAAGGTCATCGTCTTCGCGTCCTTGAGGGTACCGAGTTGGTGCGCCATCAGCAGGCCGAGGCTGTGGTCGGTCGCCATGCGCACCAATTTCTCCTGCACGAGTTGGCGCGCGCCGATAGGCTTGCCGAAGGTCGTGCGCGTCTCGGCGTATTCCTTTGCCGTCGTGTAGACCGCCTCCAGCGCGCCGAGCGCGCCCCAGGCGATGCCGTAGCGCGCTTGCGTCAGGCAGCCGAGGGGGGATTTCAGCCCGCCCGACCCCGGCAGCAGGGCGTCGGCGGCCACGCGGCAGTCTTGCAGCACGATCTCGCCGGTGACACTGGCGCGCATACTCATCTTGGAGGTGATCTCCGGCGCGCTGAAGCCCGGCGTGTCGGTCGGCACGATAAAGCCGCGCACCACGCCCTCGTCATCCTTCGCCCAGACGATGGCGATGTGGGCGACGGGGCTGTTGGTGATCCACATCTTGGAGCCGTTCAGTACCCAGCCGTCGCCGTCGCGGCGGGCGCGGGTGCGCATCGCGCCGGGGTCGCTGCCGCCGTCGCTCTCGGTCAGGCCGAAGCAGCCGATCATCCGCCCGGCGGCGAGTTCCGGCAGGTAGCGGCGTTTCTGCTCCTCCGAGCCGTAGCTGAAGATCGGGTACATCACCAGCGCGCCCTGCACCGAGGCGAAGGAGCGCAACCCGCTGTCGCCCCGCTCCAACTCGTACTGCATCAGCCCATACGACACGTTATCGACCCCGGCGCAGCCGTACTCCTCCGGCAGGTTCGCCCCAAAAATGCCCAACGCGCCGAACGACTTGACGAGATGCAGCGGGAACTCATGCCGATCCCACCAATCGCGCACACCGGGCAGCACCTCACGGTCCACGAACGTGCGGGTCGTCTGCTGGATCGCGCGCTGATCCGACGTCAGCAGCCCATCGACCGCGAAGAAATCGAGCATCGCACCATCCTCCCGTTGTCCCTGAATTCCCATGCCCGCGTAGGCGCTGACTTCTCCGCTTCAGCCGGAAGGCTATCCGTGAAGCCGAGTGCCGTCAAGCGCGCCGCCGGGAGGTTGTGGGTGGGGCCGGTTCCGGTCGGTTAGGATACTATTGCCCCGACGTGGCGAAGCAATGGCGTGCCCACCATGCTCCAATGGGTGGTTGGCGACGATTCGAGGAGGCTTGGCGATGCAGTTTGGCTTGCAGATCAATCCGTACCTGGACGGTCCCACCGGCAACCCGTGGGATAGCGTCGCGCGCGTCGCGCAGGCCGCCGACGCGAGCGCCCTCGACTCACTCTGGGTCTACGATCACTTCCTGTACGAGGGCGGCTACCCCGGCCACCCACACTCCGAGCCGGTGATGGAGTGCTTCACCACGCTCGGTGCCATCGCCGCCATGACGCGGCGCATCCGGCTTGGCCAGCTTGTCCTCGGCGTGCCCTACCGCAACCCGGCGATGATGGCGAAGATGGCGACGACGCTCGACCTGATCAGCCACGGGCGCTCGATCCTTGGGCTGGGGGCCAGCTGGCACAAGCGGGAGTACGAGGCGTACGGCTGGGGGGAGTTCGAGTCGGCCCCGGTGCGGATGAAGCGGCTGGAGGAGGCGCTGCGCGTCGTGCTGTCAATCTGGACCGAGCAGCCCGCGCACTTCGCGGGGACGTATTACCATCTCGACCACGCACAAGAGAACCCGGCACCCATCCAGCGGCCCCACCCGCCGATCATGGTCGGCGGCAGCGGCGAGAAGGTGACGCTGCGGCTCGTCGCTCAGTACGCCCAGTTCTGCAACGTCTCCGGCGACCCCGAGACGGTTGGCCGCCTCTTTGCGAGCCTGCGGGAGCACTGCGCGCGGCTTGACCGACCGTACGAGGAGATTACCCGGTCGATCTACACGACCGTCGTGGTCGGCGTGGACGAGGCCGAGGTCGCGGCCAAGCGCGAGCGGTTGCGCGCCTTCACCCCCGATGGCGCGCTGATCGGCACGCCCGATCAGTTGATCGCGATCTTCGAGGAATACGCGCGGATTGGCTGCCAGTACGTCGTCTTCCGCACGCCGGACTGGGTCGATGTTGAGCCGGTGCAACTCTTCGCCGAGCGGGTCATCCCCGCCCTGGCCGAACGGTAGGGTTCAAGACGCGGCCCGTTGGCGTGGGGGAAAGGCCGGGAATAGGGAGAGGGGACGCGACCGGCGTGTCCCCTCTCCGCTGGCTGTGTGGCTTGGTTAGCCGACGAAGACCTTGAACGGGTTGCCGGGCGGGTTCACCTCGCCCGCGCCGAGGTAGATGTGATCCGTGCTGACGAGGTGGCCGTCCCGGTACAGACTGAACGTGACACTCTTCGCGCCCTTCGCCTCGAACGCGACGCCGTCGATAGCGTTGAACGTCTGGAAGCGGAAGTCCAGCTTATCGCCCGATGCGACCGCCGAGTCGTCCTGCTCTGCGCGGAGCAGATGCACGTCCGTGATCGTGGCCTTGTTCTTCTTTTCGCCGTGCGCCGTGATCGTGCCCGTGTACTCGCTCGGGCCGGGGCCGTTGCCGCGGTCGGTCGTGCGCAGTTGGAAGTGATCGCTATCGTACCAGAGGTAGTAGCCGAAGTCCTTGTCCTTGTCCTTGTCCATTGCCGGCTGGCCGTTGGCGACGCCCGCAGCGACGCTTGGCGCCGCATCCGTCTTGCCCGTCTTGGGCGCTGCCGCGAGGACGGAGCCGGACAGGAGCATCAGCAGCGCGAGCGCACCCGTGGCGGTGAAGAGAAATCGTTTCATGGGTCTGTTCCTCCTATGACGATCGATGGTCCCAAGCGGTGCATCCCGGGAATCCGCTAGAGGAGACATGGCCACAGACAGAGGAAGATTCGCGACTTTGGCAATGAAAGTGCAAAATTTTTGTTACAGGCCTTTACGAGGCCGATACCCCAACAACGGTTGGATACGGTCGCGCGGATCTGGAAATACAGTTACACATCATTCCTGGCTCTCAGCCAATGTAATCAGGTGCGCGACGGGGCAGGTGGCGCACATGCGGAGTTTGCAG